>NZ_CACZDK010000006.1 GCF_902779965.1 Fibrobacter succinogenes
GATCAAGAAGATTGTGGATCCGGTTGCCGGCAAGGAATTCACCTACGGTGACGGCAAGAATCCGGGCCCGGTTTGCACGGAACTCTTCACGAAGTACACTGCAATCCAGTTTGGTGAAGCTGAAGATCCGTTCGGCTGGACTGAAGTGGTGGATCTGTAGTAGGTATTAGGTAATAGGGGTTAGGGTTTAGGTGAATAATCGTGGCTTCGCCACTCTGTATAGATTCGCAAAGCGAATGATTCTTTATTCCTAAAACCTATAACCTACAACCTGTAACCTGTGACTTTTTCCCGTAGAGAAATCTGCGGGATTTTTTTGTTTGTAATTTCCCAAACATTTGCCATATTGACTTTCTTTTTGTTCTTTTATATATTCCATATTACGACGAGAAAATCCTGCCGACCGAGGCGTAGGCATCCACGGGCGGGTTCATTCCTTCTCGTAGTTGTAGGTCCGGTATTGACGGAAGCGATAGCTTGACTATCCCTGCCTTGGAAAACCCATGCGGAATACACTGCGATACATATCCCAACTTTTAGAGAAAAAAGTTGGCTTTAAAATTCAACAAAACGTTAACTGCCGTGTTCGGTAGTGTTTGAATTTTATTGCTTGGATATTGCAGTATTTTTACACATTCCCGAACGGTTTTTATGCCATTTAAAATGGCGAAGGTCTTTTTTATGAAAAAAGAACAGTATGCAGAGATGCTCCGTACTATCAGCGAAGTTCATAAAGCGGGTGGTGACATTCACAAGTGCATTATGGAATTTCGTGCAAAGTATAAATACGCTTACATCTACAATGATTCTATCTTCAAGTTGCTTTTTGGAAATCCTGAGAATATGAAGATGACTGCGGATTTCTTGAATGCAATTCTCAAATTAGATGGGGATGATTGCATCGACAATCTCACTTTTGTAAACCCTGCGGTAGATGGAGCTTTTGTCAAGACTATCACTTCGGATGTTGTTGTTGAAAACCGGCATCTGGAACGCATTGTTTTGGAAGTTCAACATGTCGAGGATGAAACTTTCAGCGATCGGTTGGTGTTTTATACGGCAAAGCATACTATTGCAAGTAAGCCAAGAGGCGATAGCTACTGGTTGCGTGACCTGAACCTTATCAGTTTGCAGATGTTCGATGGATTCCCTAATTCCAAGAATTATCGGCATAGCATCCGCCTCAGGAATCAAGATAACGAGGAATTCTTTAAAAAGCAGACGGTTACTCTTGTAGAAATTCCGAAGTTTCTTAAGGTTGGCTATCCGTCTGACCAAAGCCTTTTGGCTCAGTGGCTCCGTGTAATTGATGGGCTCAACAACGAAATGGCTATTTCGGTTCCTGAGGATTCTATGTTTGCTCTATTGCAGAAAAAAGCAGAATTGAGTATCTTTACAGAAGAGTTTCTTGTTAATGAGGCTATGGCAATGAGCGACCGTCAATATGAACTTTATGTAGAAAAAAAACATGCTCGTAAGGAAGGTTTGGAAGAAGGCCGCGCAGAAGGTCGTGCAGAGGGCCGCGCTGAAGGTCATGCTGCAGGATTGGCTGAAGGTGCTGAGGCAAAGGCTCGTGAAATGGCCCGAACTTTGTTGCAATTGGGCGATTCTGTGGAAAAAGTTCGGATTGTAACAGGTCTTTCAGAGGCTGATGTTGTCTCTATAAAAAATAGTCTTGGATAAGGGGGTGATCCCTTTTAAATAAAAGGGAGTTCCTTTGAGGAACTCCTTTTTGTGTTTATAGAAGATGGGTTGTTATTTGAACTTCAAGAACTTGTAAAGCATTTTCGCGGAGGAGAGTGGCGTTTGCAAGAAGGCGCGCTTTTTGCAGCCGTGCTTTGCGAAGTTCTGCAGAACCTTGTAGAGTTCCGTTTGGTCTGGCTTGTTGACGTTGAGCAAAAATCTGCGGAATTTGTACTCGAAGTCATGCATGCGACCAAAGTAATCGTAGCAGCGCTTTTCATAAGCTTTGAGGAATGCCTTGCTCAAGTTGCCGCATTCGAAACCTTCGTGGACGGTCTGGGCACAGAACCGTCCGGCGCGCATGGCGGCCGCGATGCCGCCTCCGGTAAGTGGGTTCGTGTGGTGCGCGGCATCGCCCACGAGGGCAAAGCGGTCGAGCGTGTAATCTTTCAAGACGCTTGAAACTGGGATGGCGCCGCCCACAACGTGGTTGATTTTTGAACCTGGGAACAGCTTGTAAAGCCATTCCATTGTGGTGTCCAAAACGTTTTGGCTGTGCTTGCCAGAAATCAGGAATCCGGCGCCGAAGTTCGTGACGTTGGACTTGACTTTCGGGAAACTCCAGATGTACCCGTCATTGATAAAGTCATGGCCTTGCCAGAACGTAAGGTAATCCGGCTTGGTCAGAATTCCTTGAACTTGGATGTCAACGCCCGTGCAAGTGAATGCCGGCTTTTGTAAGCAATCGAGCCCGAGTTGCCTTCCGATGCGGCTTTCAACGCCATCTGCGGCGATGACCATCTTGGCGCGGACTTCTTCGGTGGTGTCGCCTGCTCCATCGCCGAGCTTCACGCGGACAAGGCGCATTCCATTTTCTACATCACCGACAAATTCAGCGCGGGCGAGCTTGACGAGTTCTACGCCGTCGTTTTCGGCGAGGTGGGCGAGCCACGGGTCGAACTTTTCGCGGTTGAGCATGATGCCCGTGCCTTTTTGCGCGAGGTCAATGTTCACGCCGTTCGGTCCGTAAATATAAAGTCCATTGATGATTGTTTCGATGCAACTGTCATCGATAGGGCCGTAAGTTTGCAAATCGGCGAGCTTGGTGCTTGCTTCGCCGCAGCGCACGGGAATGCCGACCTTCTCACGCTTTTCGAGGAGGAGTACCTTGTGCCCTGCACGGGAAAGATTTCTGGCGGCAACGCTTCCGCCGGGGCCGGCACCAATGACTACGACATCGTATTCCTGATTACAGAACATCGTTCAACTCCTGAAGCTTGAGGGCGCCTACGGGACACGCTTTTGCACAGAGTCCACATTTGACACATTTTTCTTGATCAATTTGCAAGTCGAGTCCATACATATCTAGCGCCATCTGGGGACACACGCCGACACATCCTGCACATTCTAGGCATAAGCCTCTATCGTGAACGAGAATTTTCATAGAGTTTAATATATAAATTTATGAGTTCGTAGTTTCTAGGGGCGTTAAAAAAGAGATCCCGGCTCGGTGGCCGGGATGACATCTTTCGTCTGTAGCCGCTTCCGTGGCGTTCTTTTGTCTCTCGTCTGTTTTACTTTTGCAACATGTAGAACGCGCTGAGCCAAGCATGCAGGCGCTCCCAACCATCGCTGCTTTGCGTGATGGAATCACCGAGCGTATAGATAACGAGGTCTTCGAGTTTGTGATTCCCTAATGCTATGGGAGGAATCGATTGGAATTGGTCGCTGAAGTCTTTGTTGTCGGCGAGTCTGCCATCTATTACGATAACGACATGATGGTTCTGGATGAATATTGAAAAGTGGTGGCGTTCCCCGTCCAGGACTTTGTGGCAGGACGTGTCCTTCCGTGTGTAGTAGCTAATGGTATCTTTGGAACCCGTGGAATCCCTCTTGTAAAATTCGGCACAAAGCTCATCTGATTTGTGTCCAGCTTTTATACTGAAGGCGACATCGCTTTTTTTACGAGTGTCTATGTAAATGGAATCTTTAGCACTGGATAAGCTGTCTTTGTTTATCCAGAAACTGATGCCAAGAATGCTGCCAAAAGCTTCCCAGCTTTGGTTGTTGACGATGGTCATGCCGGGTGTTGTTTCTGCATAGGCTTTTTGAATTTGCATGGACGGGGAAATCGCATCACTGGAGGCAACTTTGAATTTGTATGTTCCGATACCGATGTTTGGGATAACTGTCAGGTATTTCGAATCGCTTTGGTCGTTTTCGAACTTATAGAGAGCGAGTGTATCGCCCTTGTCGCTAACAAGGACGGGATTCTTGTGGTCTGTTGTAACAGAAACCGGGACAATCATGGAATCCAGCGTTTTTGCAGAGCTTAATCTCGAGGCTGCAGACATGGCTTCTTGCGTAACTTTGACTGTTACATAACCCGGTATGATTTCCAATTTTTCGCCAGGAACAAAGTCCCACTTGACGTCTCTTGTCGAGGTATCGCGGCCTGCGCCTCTGATGAGCGTAATCTTCGTAAATTCCATTGGAGGAATTTCATTGAGGGTCACAATCCCTGCGTTGACATCCGTGTCGCCTACTCCGGCGCAGTTGAGCGTTCCCGTGATGCAAAGTGAATCGCCTGAACTGAGTCCGTAAGTGCTTAACCCGAGTTCTAGGCTTGCGTTCTTTTCGAGTCTTGCTTCGGGGAGCGTAAGCGTCTGCACTTCCGTCTTGTTTTCTTCGATGGAAAGGGTCAGGTAAGCTGACTGCGTATGTTCAGTGTTGCTGATTTGCAAAGCGTATTCGCCTGCAGAAATGCTATCGAGGGTGTACCGGCCTTCTTCGTCTGTCTCGGTCGTTTTGATAGGCGCCATGCGAGCGGCAACGTGTGTCGCCGAGATGAGGCTTACCTTTGCGCTTGTGACCGGATTTCCGTTTTCGTCCCTGACGATGCTTGCAATCGTTGTCCCGGATTCAGTTTCCGTGAGGACGCCGGCGTGATTTTCGTCGGAGCAAGCCGTAAATAGCGTTGTAGCGAGGGCTGCAATCCCTGCATGTTTTAGAGTTTTAAATAGCATCATGCCTTAACCTCCGGATCGAGGTTAGAGAACAGGTGGAGGTTCATCTGGTAAACTCCGCTTGCCTTTTCGTTGTCCTCGCTGATGATTCGTCTTGCCTTGGACTTAAATTCCTGAAGTTCGGATTCAAGTTTCTTGTAGGCGTTGTTCGAAATACTGAATGTGAGCGTACTCATGACGGTCGGCATCTTGGGGCGCGTGATGAGAGCCTGCTTGGAAAGTTCAAAACATTGCAACTGGTATTGCTTGATGAGTTCGGCGTTGTTGTACGGACCGCTGGAAATGGATTCCTTGGTCGGCTTCCAAAAACCCGCTTCGTTCTTGCGGGCGAGGCCTAACTTTTCCAAAAGAGCAAGCGAGTCCTTGAGCTTCCCTAGTGGAATTTTCGGGAAGATTCTCTTTTGCACGGGGGTCAAGTCATCTGTAACGTCCATAGCATCAAGAATAGCAAACATTGCGCTATGGTACCAGTGATTATAATATTCGTAAGTGTTTGAATCGAGAATATGCTGCGGGTTCGGGTGCAGGTGCAATAGCTCTTCCATGGCAGAACTGCGGGCCGATTCGGTCTTTGCCTGGTCGAGCTTGACCATGGTTTCGAAGTATTTTGCGGCTTTTTTATTGAGTCCCAAGACTTCGATGAATTTCGCGGTCATGCGGGGGCTGACCTTTTTTCCTCTGAGAACATCGGCGAAGTAACTGCGCGTCTTGGGGAGTCCGAGCATATTGCAAATCCCGGTACGGGTGAATTCCGGGTCGGACTGGACTCGTGCCGCCTGGTATTCTTCCAAGTACTTGCGGAAGTGCGTAAATTGATAAATGTCTATATAATTTTCCACATGTCTAATATAGTAATTATGAGAACTATGGTGAGAACATTTTTTTGATACATCTCCAGAATGTGATGAATGTTCGCTTGACGACTTCTTACTTTTTTATTACGATAAAGCCGGGCGTTGCGGGCTGGCGTCTGAAGCCCGCTCGAAGGGGTAGCAAAAGACGAGGCTTTTGCGAGGGGGAGGCTTCCCCCCCCCCTAACCACCAACCACTGTTTACTAACCACTTCCTACTGTCTACTTCCTACGACCCCCTTCTTTGGCCTTTCGCTTCGCTCAAGTCCCAAATGCTGGTCTCGGTCATGTCCAAACAAGTTTGGCCGCGACTCTCGACCTACGCATTTGTCCTACTTCCTACTTCCTGCTGTCTACCTCCTATTGCCTACTTCTTACTTCCTACTTCCTACTTCCTACTATTAAATTTCTATCTTTAGGCGCGAAATTTATGAGGTAACTCCTATGGGTAATGAGGCAGAAAAGCCGAATATCATTACGTCCTCGCTTGACTTTTTGGTCAACTGGGGGCGAACTAACTCCTTGTGGCCGTTCCCTTACGGTACGGCTTGTTGTGCAATCGAATTCATGAGTACGGAAGTGGGTCGTTATGACCTTTCACGTATCGGTTCTGAATACGTGCGTTTTACGCCGCGTCAGTCCGATGTGCTGCTTGTTGCAGGTACGATTACTTACAAGCAGGCTCCGATTTTAAAGCGCATTTACGAACAGATGGCTGAACCCCGCTGGGTGATTGCCATGGGCGCATGCGCTAGCTCTGGCGGTTTTTATGACTGCTACTGCACGGTGCCCGGTATCGACCACATTATTCCGGTGGATGTCTATATCGGTGGTTGCCCTCCTCGTCCGGAAGCTTTCTTCGATGCCATGTTTGACTTGCAGAAGAAGATCAAGGATGAATCTTTCATGAAGCAGCGCGTTGAACGTGTCAAGGAACAGCTTGAAATGATTAAGGTGAAGACTGCCGAAGCAAAGTGCGAAGCCAAGACCGCTATTCACGACAAGGTCGTGGACATCAAGGACTTCATGAAGGAAAAAGAACAGAACCTCGTGAAGAAAGCCCAATTCTGGAAGGAGTAGAAGAATGACTGTTGAAGAAATCTTCGCCATCCTTGAAGAAAGATATGGCGCGAAACGCGAAGTGCAGGACAAGTGGGGCGTGACCGCTGTTATTTCGGCCTCCTATCTGCATAACGCAGTCCAGTTCCTCAAGGAAGAATCCGGCATCAAGTTCGAAATGCTCGTAGATATTGCCGGTATCGATTACCTGACTTACCCGAATCACGAAGGCCCGCGTTTTGCTGTTGCTTACGCATTCAAGAGCATGTCCAAGCCGGTGAGCCGCATCCGTCTGAAGGTGCTGGTGTCCGAAGAAGACTTGAAGGTTCCGACGATTAGCGACCTTTATGCGAACGCCAACTGGTACGAACGTGAAGTTTTTGACCAGTACGGTATTGTGTTCAAGGGTCATCCGGACCTCCGCCGCTTGTTGAACCATGTTGAATTTGTTGGCCATCCGCTCCGCAAGGATTACCCTGCCCAGAAGCGCCAGTGGCTCTCGACGAACGATTACCTGCTTCCGCAGTTGGAACAGCGCCTTGAAGAACTTGGTTACAAGGTCGTCCAGCGCAGTAAGGAAGTGGAAACGAACGACAACGAATTTTTGGAAGGGAGTATCAAGGAATGATCGTATTAGATCCGAATGGCGAAAAGCTGAATTTGATGCCCTTGAACGTTGGGCCTAGCCACCCGGCGACTCACGGTTGCTTGCGCTTCTTGGCGGCTATGGATGGTGAAACCATCGTCGCCTCTGTGGAAGAAATCGGCTACCTCCACCGCGGGTTCGAAAAGATGGTCGAACGCGGTACATGGCAGCAAGTTGTTCCGTACACGGACCGCTTGAACTACTGCTCTGCAATCATGAACAACATTGCGTTCTGCCGTGCAGTTGAAAATATGTTCGGTGTTGAAATCCCGGAACGTTCCAAGGTCCTCCGCGTGATCGTGAACGAACTTTCCCGTATCAACGACCACTTTGTGTGCGTTGCTGCTGCGTTCCAGGACTTGGGCGGTACGACTCCGTTCATGTACGCCTTCAACCCGCGTGAAGAAATCATGTGCATCTGGGAAAAGCTCACGGGTGCTCGCCTTACGAACAGCTTTGCTCGCATTGGCGGCCTTTCTCGCGATAGTTACGAAGGTTTTGAACAAGATGTTCTCGCTGCCCTCAATTCTACCGAAAAGGCTTTGAAGGATTTGCACGCTTGCTTAGACCGCAACCGCATCTTCCTCGATCGTACGGTGGGTATCGGCAAGATTTCTGCTGAAAAGGCTATCAGCTACGGCTGGACTGGCCCGTGCCTCCGCGCCTCTGGCGTTGCCGCAGACCTCCGCAAGGATGAACCGTATTACGATTATGAAACCTACGACTGGGAAGTCGTGGTCGGCACTCAGGGCGACTGCAACGACCGTTTGCAAGTTCGCTTGGCCGAAATTGAAGAATCTGTAAAGATTGTGCGCCAGGCTCTCAAACGCCTTGCTCCGGGCCCGGTCGATATCGTTGATCCGCGTATCCGCGTGCCATCTCACAAGCTCGCTTACCAGGACATGGAAGGCCTTATCGGTCGCTTCAAGAGCGTTTACGAAGGCATCCGCGTGCCGGAAGGCGAATACTACTGCGGTTCCGAATGTGCTAACGGTGAACTTGGTTTCACGATTATTTCTGACGGCTCTGGCCATCCGTACCGCATCAAGGTGCGTCCGCCTTGCCTTACGCAGTTTGCTGCATTCCATGAACTCGTCGAAGGCGGCCTCTTGGCTGACTCCATGGCCGTGCTTTCGGGTCTCAACATTATTGCTGGAGAACTTGACCGATGAGAGAACATATTACTGGTGCTGTCCAATTTGTTTCGAACAATCATTTGAAGTTCGACCGTCCGGCACAGCCGATCGACGCTCTCCCGGATCCGGGTCAGACGTTTGGTTATGTGAACAAGCCTGTGCCGCAGCCTCCTACGGCTGAAGTGCTTGCCAAGCTCAACACTCCCGAAATCAAGGAACGTTGCGCCGACCTCCTTAGCCGTTATCCGGTAGGTCAGGCCGCTCTCCTCGAAGTGCTCTGGCTTGTGCAGGGCGTGTTCGGTTGGGTTCCGCGCGAAGGTATCCGCTGGGCCGCAGGCGTTTGCGGTTGCGCTCCGGCTCATGCTCTTGGCGTTGCTACGTTCTACACGATGTACAACCACGCTCCGAAGGGCAAGTTCTTGTTGCAGTTCTGCCGTAACATCAGCTGCACCATCAAGGGCGCTCCGAGCCTTATCGCGTATGTGGAGCATGCTTTGAACATCAAGACCGGCGAAACGACTCCGGATGGTCTCTTCACGATTCTCCAGGTGGAATGCCTGGGTAGCTGCGGCAATGGCCCGATGATGCTCGTGAACGACGACTTTGCAACGGACGCCGATGGCGACGTGCTCACGATGAAGCCGGGCACAAAGCTTACGACCGACAGCATCGACCGCATTCTCAAGTGGTGCTATGCTCATGAAGACAACATCCCGAAGCACGATGTGCTTGGTGGAACGGTAAAGGGTCACTGCGGACATCCGGGCGCACCGGGTGCAATTGCAAAGCCGCAGGTGGCTGACTATGCACCTCCTTCTCCGGTTTTGAACGTCAAGGCCGAAGCGGACGAAACGGGCGCAACCCTTACTTGGAAGGGCGCTCCGGAATTCACGAAGCTTGTTGTTGAAAAGAAGAACGGTGCATCTTGGGTCGCTGTGGGCGAGCCGGGCGTTAAGGACAAGAGCTTTGTCGATGCTTCTGGCAAGGTCGGCGACGAATACCGTATGATTGCGACCTCCGGTGAACGTGTTGCTAAACCCTCGGCTGTTGCGGTTACGACGCAGAAGCCCGCACCGGAACAAAAGGCGGTTTAATTATGGCTGAATGTGTAAAAGTTTGTACGCAGAACTTTGGCAAGGGCGCCCAGGACATCGAAGTCTATAAGAAGTTGGGCGGCTACGCTAACATTTCGGAACGTTTGTTCAACATGAGCCAGTTCGAGCTCATCGATTACGTGCAACGTTCTAACCTCCGCGGTCGTGGTGGTGCAGGCTTCCCGACTGGCATGAAGTGGAGCTTTGTGCCGCGTGGTACGGGCAAGCCGGTTTACATTGTCGTAAACGCTGACGAAGGCGAAGGCGGTACGTTCAAGGACCACTTCCTCATGCTCGAAGATCCGCACCGCTTGATCGAAGGCCTTATCATTGCCGCTTGGGCTCTCGGTTCCCGCGCAGCCTACATTTACTGCCGTGGCGAATTCCTCCCGTGCATCGAAGCCTTGAACAAGGCTTTGAACCAGGCATACGCTGCCGGTTACCTCGGCGAAAACATTTGCGGCACGAAGTTCAGCTTTGATATCTTTGTGCATCGCGGTGCTGGCGCCTACATTTGCGGTGAAGAAACTGCTCTTATCAACTCTCTCGAAGGCCAGAAGGGTCAGCCGCGCCTGAAGCCGCCGTTCCCGGCTGTTTGCGGTGCTTGGAAGTCCCCGACCTGCGTGAACAACGTCGAAACGATCATGTCGCTTCCGTGGATTTTGCAGCACGATCCGAGCGAATACGCCAAGATGGGTACTCCGCGCGCCGGCGGTACGAAGGTGTTCTGCATTTCCGGTGACGTCAAAAATCCGGGCGTGTATGAAGCTCCTCTCGGCACTCCGATGATGACTATGATTAACGATTACGCCGGTGGCGTTGTTGGGGGTAAGCTCAAGGCTGTGCTTCCGGGCGGTTCCTCTTGCGCTCCCTTGACGGCAGAAGAAGCTGCTGTCGCCACGATGGACTATGAATGCCTCGCCTCGATGAAGACGATGTTTGGTTCTGGCGCTATGATCGTGATTAACGATACGCACAACATGGTTGACCTTTTGAATTGCCTCGGCAACTTCTACAGCCATGAATCTTGCGGCCAGTGCACGCCGTGCCGTGAAGGTACAGGCCTCTTGCACCGCATCTTGAACCAGATGGTGGCCGGTAATGGTCACGATGGCGATGTGGAACTCATGCAGAGCCTTTCTAGCGGATTTGGTGGCGTGACGATTTGCCCGCTCTCCATTTCTTTGGGTGGCCCGGTTTCGAGCTACACTGCAAAGTTCCGTGCGGACTTTGACGAATATATCGCTAAGAACCCCGAACACGCAAAACCGCGTATTCAAGAAACAAGTCGTCCTGGAATTTTCTGGTAATAATATGAGTAACTACTACAATATGCCGAAACTCCCGACCGAAGCAAGCCCGAAGGTGGAAATCTTCGTGGATGACAAGGCCGTGATGGTTCCTGGCGATACCAACCTCCTCGAAGCTTTGAAGGCTGTCGGGATTGAAACTCCTCACGTATGTTATCATCCGTATTTGCCGGTGTCGGGTAACTGCCGTCAGTGCCTGGTAGAGCAGGAAGGCCCGCGCGGTCGCATGCTCGTGATTTCGTGCTATACTCCTGTGACTCCGGGTATGAAGATTTATACTCCGGCATCAAGCGCCCGCGTGAAGAACGCCCGCAAGGCCACACAGGAATTCATGCTGGTGAACCACCCGCTCGATTGCCCGATTTGCGACAAAGCTGGTGAATGCACCTTGCAGGAAAACTACATGGAAGCAGGCCAGAACGAAGGCCGCCTCCGTCCGGAATACGGCAAGAACTACCACGGCAATCCGGAACATCAGTTCATTGATGCGAAGGGCCAGCTCCGTGGCGGTAAGCATGTGGACATCGGTCCGCGCATTTTGCTCGACGAAGAACGTTGCGTGCAGTGCGACCGTTGCGTACGCTTTATGCGTAGCATCGCCAAAGACGAACAGCTCCAGCTTGCTGGCCGTGCCGACCATACTTACATTACTACCTTCCCGGGCGAAAAGCTCGACCACGAATACGACCTCTGCGTTACGGACGTATGCCCGACGGGCGCCATGACGGCAAAGTACTTCCGCTTCCAGAAGCGCGTTTGGCTCCTTGCCCATACGCCGACGATTTCGATGGACGACTCCCTCGGTGCAAACATTTGGCTTGATCATGCCGATGGCCGCATCTACCGCGTGATGCCGCGTTGCAACCCGGAAGTGAACCGCAGCTGGCTCTCCAACACGAGCCGTCTCGCTTTCCAGCAGTTCGACAAGAACCGCTTGCCATCAATCGACGCTTCCGCTCTCCAGATTAGCGGAGGCAAGGTTGCCTTGGTGGCTGGTGGCTCCTGCACGAACGAAGACCTCGCTGCTCTCAAGATGCTCAAGGAAGCTCTCGGTGACCGCGCTGAACTCTTCGGTGGTTCCCTCCTCAAGGTGGGCGCTCCGGACGGTATCGCTAAGAGCGGTGACCCGGTGGCAAACCGCGCAGGCATGCAGCTCATGGGCTTTGCAGACGTTGCGGAACTCCTCAAACGCGCAGGCGAATTCAGCAACCTCATCACGGTGAACGCTGACCTCTACGGTGAAGACGCTGCTGCAGCCAAGGCTCTCGACAAGATTTCGAACCGCATTGCTCTTTCTGCTTTCGATGACGCTACCGCCAAGAAGGCCAAGATTGCTTTCGGTATCCGCCACTGGAGCGAAGTCCAGGGTACGATGGTCAACAGCCTCAACATCTTGCAGAAGCTCTCTGCGGCTCCGACTTGCCCGGACGAAACGCTTGCCCCGGCTTACGAAGTGATTTCTGCACTCGCCGGAAACAAGTTCAATTCGGCTTGCGAAGCTTTCAAGAAGGCTCGTGAATACGTGCCGGCTTTCGCCGACATTACCTATGATGCCATCAAGAGCACAGGAAAGCTCCTGGGAGGTAACGCATAATGGATATTATTGAATCCAAAACCTGGATTGAATGGGTCATCACGATTGCAAAATTCGGTTTCTGCTTCGTGCCGGTCCTTTACATCCTTCTTTTAATCCCGATGGAACGTCGTGGCGCTGGCTTTATGCAAGACCGTCAGGGCCCGAACCGCTCCTACATCAAGATCCCGTACTTTGGAAAGATCCGCTTGCTCGGTTACGTGCAGAACATGTGCGACGGTACGAAGCTCTTCTTCAAGGAAATGTTTGCGCCCGCTGGTGTGAACAAGCTCTTGTACTACGTGGCGCCTGCAATTCCGTTTGCCATCGTGTTCCTTTCCCCGTGCGTGATTCCTTGGTTCGGACCGATGATTTTCGATTGGGGTGGCGAAACGGTTAGCATTGCAGGTTCCATCATCGATTCCGATGTGGGCGTGCTCTTGCTGTTCGGCTTCTCCTCCATCTCGGCTTACGGTGCCATGCTCGCTGGTTGGGCTTCCAAGTCTAAGTACAGCTTCCTTGGCGCTCTCCGTACGAGTTCCATGACCATCAGCTACGAAGTCTGCCTCGGACTTTCGCTCATGGGCATTTTGCTCCTCGCCGGTTCCTTCAACCTCACGGACATTGTGCAGTGGCAGGAAAATCACGTGTGGGGTATCGTTGCTCAGCCGGTGGCTTTCTTCTGCTTCCTCATTGCAAGCATTGCTGAAACGGGCCGTGCTCCGTTCGACGTTGCCGAAGGTGAACCTGAACTCGTCGCCGGTTACCACACCGAATATGGCGCTATGCAGTTCGGTCTCTTCTACATGGGCGAATACTCGCACATCTGCATCAACAGCTTCCTCATTGCCACGCTGTTCCTTGGCGGTTATGCCGTTCCGTTCGTGACGACCGAAACATTGCAGGAACACATGGGCGGTTCTCTTGCTGTTCTCTGTGGCGTGCTCGCTTTCATCGCGCTTGCATTCCTCCACATGATTTACCGCTATTCCCGCAAGCTCAAGGCTACAAACCTTACGCATCGCTTCGAAGTCCTCAAGGAATACAAGCTCTACAAGATTGTAGCTTGGGTTGCAACTCTCGTATTTATTGCTCTCGGTGTTGCCGCTTGGTTGTTCTACAATCCTGAAAACTTCGTGGTCGATGGCATGGCTGTCGGTGGCCTTGCAACGGCTGTCGGTACGGCACTCATCCACTTGCTCGTCCTTGTGGCAAAGAGCCTCATCTTCTGCTGGGTCTGGATTTGGGTCCGCTGGACGCTCCCGCGCTTCCGCTATGACCACGTGATGCACCTCGGCTGGAAGATTATCTTGAATATCGCCCTCATCAACCTCGTGGTGACTGCGGTCATTGCAAAACTTTTAGGGGGTAACTAATGCGCGTTATTAAGCAAAAACCGATGACCGTCATCGAACGCCTTTACATTTTCGAGGCGATTCGCGGTCTGTGGACTACTCTTAAGCATGCGGCTCGCGGCTTGTTCCGTTACGAAACGCTTCCGACGATTTCTTACCCGGAAGGTCAGCCGGAAGTCCGCAATACCTACCGCGCCAAGCACCGCTTGATGCTTCGCCCGGATGGTACGCCTCGCTGCGTTGCCTGCGGCATGTGCGCTGCGGCTTGCCCTGCCCACTGCATTTTCATCGAAGCAACGCAGAGCGATGACCCGCGTATCGAAAAGCGTGTGATGCGTTTCGATATCGACCATTTGACTTGCGTGTTCTGCGGTCTTTGCGCAGAAGCTTGCCCGGTCGATGCTCTTCGCATGGATACAAAGCAAATCATTTTCGAACACCGTTCCCGCGAAGATTTCGTGGCACACCTTTACGATCTCACCAACTGGGATCCGAAGGATTACCCGAATGACGAACAGAGCCAGATGGCTCCGGGCGGTACAAAGAATGCCGAGGCCCGCAAGGTCTGGGGCATGGAGGTCAAATAATGCTTGCATTGATTTATTTCATTGTCCTCGCAGTAATCGCAGTCGGCAGTGCCGTATGCGTGCTCCTCTCTAGGCACCCGCTTTATGGCGCCCTCTCGTTGGTCGTCTCGATGGTGTCTCTTGCCGGTATCTACGGCCTTCTCGGAAGCCCGTTCCTCGGCGTGGTCCAGATCATGGTCTATGCCGGTGCCATCATGATGCTTCTTACGTTCGTGATTATGGTGCTGAACGGTGCTCGCGATTCCCACACGCCGATGTTTGACAAGGTTTCGCTCTTTGTGATTCCTGCTGTCATCGTGCTTGCTGGTCTCGTGGGCTTTGCCCTTGTCCGCTCTCCGATTGCATTCGATGCAGCGACGATCCGCGGTTCTGTGGCAATCACTTCTAAGACTCTTTTTGATGTAGCTCAGACGGGCCCGGGTTACTTCGTGTTGTTCGAAGTTCTCGGAGTTCTTCTGCTTTCTGCCATGGGTGCCGCAGTGCTTCTCGCTAAGAAGCGCCTTGGTTCCGTGGATTCCGAAAAAACGGAGGGTAAACACTAATGGAACTCCAAGCTATGTACGTACAGATTTTGGCCCTGGTTATTTTTGCCATCGGCCTTATCGTCGCGGTTTCCCGCCGCAATGTGTTCTTTGTGCTGATGGGCGTTGAACTTGCCCTGAATGCCGTGAACCTCTCGTTCGTGGGTTTTGCAAAGACTTTGCCTAACGATTTGAGCATTGTGGGCCAGGTTGTTCCGCTGTTCTCCATTGCAGTCGCCGCTGCCGAAGCTTGCGTCGGCCTTGCTATGGTCATCCTCATTTTCCGCAACCGTGAAAGCGTTGACGCCGACACGTATTCTAACATGAAGGGGTAATAAGCAATGATTTCTCTTGGTTTGATACCTCTCTTCCCGCTGTTGGGATGCATTATTCTCGGTGCTATTGCCGTTATTTCTTCGGGTAGCAAGAAGGGCCCTGCAGAAGGTTTCGTTGGAACGCTCGCCGTGCTCTTCCCGGCACTCTCCTTTGGTGGTGTTGCCTTGCTCGCGCTCAACATGCCCGAAGGTGGCGTTCGTGAAACGCTCTGCAACTGGATTGACATCCCGATGTTCCGCGTGGATATCGGATTCCTTTACGATGGTCTTTCCCGCATCATGCTTCTGTTTGTGACGGGCATCGGCTCTCTCATTGCTCTCTACTCGATCGGTTACATGCATGGCGACCGCGGCTTTGCCCGTTACTTCGCCTACATCAACCTCTTCTTGTTCAGCATGATCGTGCTCGTGCTCTCGGACAACTTGCTCCTCACATTCCTCGGTTGGGAAGGTGTCGGCCTCTGCTCTTACCTCCTCATCGGTTTCTGGAACAAGGACATTAAGAACTGCAAGGCTGCAAACAAGGCTTTCATCGTGAACCGCGTGGGCGATATCGGCTTCTTGCTCGGTATGCTCTGCCTCGTGACGATTGGCGGCTCTGCCATCCTCAATTACGATGTGCTTTCGAACTTCATCAGCATGGTTATTAGTGGAAACCACGTTGAATTGGTCATTCCGGTTCTTTCTATCGCTGGCATCCTGTTCTTCATCGGTTGTACGGGTAAGTCCGCTCAGATTCCGCTTCTGACTTGGCTCCCGGATGCTATGGCGGGTCCGACTCCGGTTTCTGCCTTGATCCATGCTGCAACGATGGTGACCTCTGGCGTTTATTTGCTTGCCCGTCTCGGCAGCATGTTCGCCCTCCTCCCGGTGGTGCTCGACATTATCGTGATTGTCGGTATGCTTACGGCTTTCTGGGCTGCTGTTGCAGGTCTTTTCCAGAACGACATCAAGAAGGTTCTCGCTTACTCTACCATTAGCCAGCTTGGTTACATGTTCATGGCTTCTGGTGTTTGCGCCTTTGACGCTTCTATCTTCCACGTGTTTACCCATGCCTTCTTCAAGGCGGCTCTCTTCCTCGGTGCTGGTGCCGTAATCCACGCTCTCGCCGGTGAACAGGATATGCGTAAGATGGGTGGCCTCCTCAGAAAGACTCCGGTGACCGCCTGCGTGATGATTTTCGCATTCCTCGCGATTGTCGGTTTCCCGGGCTTCTCTGGTTTCTGGTCCAAGGACTTGATTCTCGAAAAGATTTTCATGAGCAGCACGATGGGTCAGGCTGTTTACGTCGTTGGCCTTATTACCGCTGTTATTACCGCTGTTTACATGGGTCGTCTCATTATCCTTACGTTCTTCGGTAGCTACCGCGGTTCCAAGGAAAGTGAAGAACACATCCACGAAGCTCCGGCTGTCATGCTCATCCCGATGGTGATTCTTGCTTTCGGTGCCGTGTTTGCCGGTTACCTCTGGGCCGATTCTATTGGCATCAAGTTCTTTGCCGAATCGCTCGCTCCGGTTGTGGGCGCCGCTCAGGCATACAACACTCCGGCTGTGACCGCACACTTGAACCCGGCTGTCTTTGCCGCTCTCGGTACGGTTGCCGCTTTGCTCGGTATGTTTATTGCTTACAAGATCTACGCTAACGCTCGTATCCCGGCTGCCAAGGGCTCTTCTGCTCCGGAAGGTGGCAAGGCTACATGGACGTTCCTGTTCGATTCCATCCACAAGTACATCGGTATCATTCCGGTCAACGTGCTTGCATGGATTTGCGATGTGGTCGTGGATAAGATTCTTGCAGCGACCCAGTGGACGATTGGTGCTATCGCTACGATTCTCGGTGACGGTGCCGCGACCTTCCAGGTGCGCAAGGTGCGTCTCCAAATTGCCCTTAGCATTCTTGGCTTAGTCGCTCTTGTGGCTATTGTTCTTTTGACTGGAGGTTCTTTCTAATGCTATTACATCTCCTTGTCCTCGCTCCGTTCGTTGCTGCCATCCTCATGGTGATGACCTCCAAGGATGACTCCAAGTCTTCTTCACGTCTTGCTATTTTGATGGGTATTGGCTTTACGGCTATGTCTGTCGCTCTCATTGCTCAAGGTAGCGTCTCGACGGAAGAAATCGAATGGTTCCGTATCCCTGGATGCAAGGGACCTGTTTACTACTACTTGACGAGTCACGGACTTGCCTCTTGGATGGTTCTCCTTTCTTGCGGGCTTTCTCTCGTGGCTTTGATTTCTGCTCGTGACATTACTTGCAGAAGCTATCGCAACTTCGCCATTGGCATCTTCTCGTTGATGGGCGCCATGAACGGCACCTTCCTCGCTGCTGATGCGGTTCTCTTCTTCTTCTTCTTCGAAGCCATGGTGATTCCGGCTGCAATTCTGATTGCCGGTTTCGGTGGCAAGGACAGAATGAAGGCGGCGATGACGTTTGCGATTTACACGTTGGTGGGTTCTGCTCCGATGATGGTTGCTCTCTGGTATCTCTTGACGGTTGCTGATAACTCGACGCTTATCTCTCTTGCCGTTGCAGTCCAGAGCCTCCCGGAAGCTACGCAGAATGTGCTTCTCGTTTGCTTCCTTTTGGCATTCCTCGTGAAGACCCCGATTTTCCCGTTCCACGGCTGGCAGGCGATTACTTACGCCGAAGCTCCGGCTCCGCTTTCTGCAATCCTCACGGGTGCAATGAGTAAGGCTGGCGTGTTTGGCTTTATCGTCTGGATCCTCCCGATTTTCCCGCTTTCGATGAATGCTGTTTCGGGCTTGATGTGGCTTGGCCTCTTCACGGCGGTCTATGGCGCGCTCATGGCTCTCCGCGCAACGGATGGCAAAAAGCTCCTCGCTTTCAGCTCCATGGGTCACCTTGGCCTTGCTGTGGCTGGCGTGTTTAGCCTCTCCGAAGCAATGCTCCCGGCAGTGTTGGTGTTGCTTGTGGCTCACGGTATTTCTGCTGGCGCTCAGTTCTTCCTCATGGGAATTGCAGAACGCATGGCCGGTACGCGTGAACTCGAAAAGCTCGGTGGTCTTTCTTCTACGAATCCGGTGTTCGGTACGCTGTTTGGATTTGCTGGCGTCATGGCTCTCGCTGTTCCTGGAACGGCTGGCTTTGTCGGTGAATTCTCCGTGCTCCTCACTTTGTGGGACATGGGCCCGCTCCCGGCACTCGTGGCAGGTTTCACCTTGATTCTTTCTGCCGCTTACATGCTGCGCTTTATCCAGAAGGTCATCTTCGGTAAGCCTTCTCGCATATACAATGATGGCCGTCGCACGACGCTTCTCGAAGGAACTTCGGTTGGCATCATGCTTTTGCTCCTCCTCGTGTTCGGTTTCCATCCGGCATTTGTGACGGATTCTCTTGTGGAAGCTGAATCGAAGGAAGACCCGGCTGCCGCTCAGGTGCTTAACGATGCCGCTCTCAACAATGGCGAAGCTCCGATGACTGCCGAAGAAATCCATCAGCTGGATTCGACTCTTGCAGCCGCCGGCTTCAAGGACGATGAACGCGCTTCCATCATCGCCCAGATGAAGGGTGAAAATGGCTCCGAAGCTGCTGCAAAATCTGAAAATTCTGTAAAGGAGGCTTCCGATGCTAAGTAATCTTGTTTATCTCTTGCCGGTTATTTTTGTGGTTTTGGGCGGCATGGTGGCTCTCGCTGCCGAACCGTTCTTCGATGACGAAAACAAGCACAAGGTGCTTCCGTGGGTTTCTGCGTTCTTTATCGTTTTGGGCGTTGTCGCTTTGTACTACGCCAAGACCGAAACACTCTTGAACCTCTACGCAATGGATCCGATCCGCCGCGTGCTTTGCATGGCCATTCTCCTCTGCGCTTTCCTCGGCATTTCCGGTCTCCAGTGGACACTTGGCCGTGAAAAGTTCAAGGGTGGTGAAGCTTATGGCTTAATGCTCCTTGCTACAAGCGGTGCGTTGCTCATGACGCAGGCCATTGACTTTGTTGCTCTCTTCATTGCCATGGAACTCACGAGCTTCCCGATTTACGCTCTCGTGGGCATCCGCCGCAAGGACGTCAATGCGAACGAAGGTGTGTTCAAGTACTTTGTCTCGGGTGCTGTTTTCAGTGCAATTTTCCTCTACGGTGTTTCGCTGATTTACGGTGCAACGGGCTCTACGCATTTCTGCGGTCACGTGCTTAACGGTCGTGAAGCTATCTATGGCGTGGGCATGCTCTTTGTGATTGCGGGCCTCCTCTTCAAGGCTGGCGCTGCTCCGCTCCACTTCTGGGTGGCTGACGTCTATACGGGCGCTTCTGTTGCCGTGACGGGCTTTATGGCTGCTGTCGTGAAGGTCGGTGCTCTTGCCGCTCTCGGTACAGTTTGGATCAGCGTTCTCGTGACGCGCTCCGGTGCCGAAGCTGTTTGGAACCTCGCTGAAAAGGTGACGATTGCAAATCCGTCCAAGCCGCTCTTCTACGTGGTCTTGATTGTGGCGCTCCTTTCCATGGTGATTGGCGCCTTTAGCGGCCTTGCTCAGAAGTCTGTGCGTCGCATCTTGGCTTTCTCCGCCGTGATGAACGCTGGCTTTATTGTGATCGGCCTCTTGCTCCCGAATTACCTCGGCAAAGGTGAAATCCAGATGGGCCCGATGTTCTACTTCCTCATCACGTACGCGATTGCATCTGCAGGTGCCTTGACGGGTATCGCTTACATGTCCGGCAGGGAAGATCACAAGGAAAATCTCGATGAACTCCAGGGCGCTGGTCGCCGCCGTCCGTTCGTGGCGCTTGGCGTTGCCGTGTGCCTAGCTTCTCTCGCAGGCCTTCCGCCAGTTGCAGGTTTCCTTGCCAAGTTCACGTTGTTCACCGAAGCCTTCAATGCTGATCTCGGCTGGCTTGCCGCTGTTGGCTTTGGCCTTTCTTTGGTGGCTGCGGTTTACTACCTCCGCATTGCCTACGTGCTCTTTGCCCCGAAAAAGGACGAAGGTGCAACTCATTGCTGCTGTGGTGAAGGTAAGTGCTGTGGCCAGTTCGAAGCAACCTATGTTTATCTGCTCCGCTTTGCTGTGGCTGTAGCCGCAATCTCGCTCCTCGTGATTAGCGTGCGCCCGGCATTGGCTTTGATTGGATAATCATACGTGTCATCCTGAGTGGAGGGCGAAGCCCGAAATCGAAGGATCTCAAAACATTTAAAAACGTCCCGGATGAAAAAGCCGGGATGTTTTTTTTGTATTTTATCCGCAAGAATAGGATTCATTAAAAATGTTTTGTCCGAAGTGCGGTGAAAATTACAATGAAAAGGAACCTCGTTGCCCTTGGTGCTATGCGGACAATCCGAATTTTGCGGACTCGAAGTCGCTTGAGCCGGATGAGGTTGCTTTGCCGGAACCTGAAATTAAGGCTGCCGAAGAAAAGGCAGAATGCCTCACGTACAAGCCTAAGTCCTGGAAACAAAATGCTTTTACAGCTTATTTTTTTGCGTGTTATTTTGTCGCGTTTTTTTTGGGATTTTTCGGCATTCTAATTCTTTTGTCTTTTGAAAAAGAATTTATTGTTGTAGGATTATTGATTCTGTCGATTCCTGCTACAATATTTTTTGAGCTTTACGATTCAAAAAATTGGGTAAATGAAATAAAGTTTTTTAAAGATCGGTTTGTTCTATGCACACGCTATGGTGAAATAATTTTTCCAATTGATAGTACGGAACCTTATAAAATTGAAAACGATGTCTTTGGGCGCAAAATATTTGTTTTTTGCCAAAATGGGCAATATTACCATGTAGGCGAACGTGATTTCCCTGAAGTTGCAGAAGCTATGAAGAGGCTGTATTGCCCGTAATTCAAGTTAGATTATCTATATTTTGGTTGTTGAAAGGAATATTTGTATGAACTTGATTAAAAAGATTGTGATGGTGGCAACTTGCATGATTGTGTCAGCCACTTTCGTTGCTTGCGATGATAGTTCTTCGGTGTCGGTTGACATCGACGAAAGTGCGAGTGAATCGTCTTCGAGTGAAAAAAAGGAGCAGTCGTCCTCTAGCGAAGAAAAGGATGAAGTCAGACAGTCCTCTTCTAGCAGTGTCCTTGCTAGTTCCAGTGGTGCTGAAAAAAAAACGTCTTCGTCAAGTAATGAGATTGGATCTTCTAGTAGCGTAGTTCAAAAACATAACAGTTCGTCTAGTGTTTTGTTTAGCGCTGTTCCGATCAAGGACAAATCCCTTAGCTGTGTTGCGCAAAAAGGACCATTTGCAATCGGTTCAACGATAACTATTTACGAACTAGATGGTAATTACGCTCTGACTCATAATAGCATAATTGATTCCATAGAAAACATAGACTGGTATACTGCATCTGGGACGTTCAAAGTTCCGAATGTGACGTTGGCTACTCAGTATGCGTTTTTTGAAGTGAATGGTTATTTCTATAATGAATTCGATGGTAAGAGATCAAATAAAACCATTTCATTGAATGGACTTTCGGATCTTTCCAATCGTAATAAGGTGAATATAAATGTACTTACGCATTTGGAATATAAGCGAGTTCTTTATTTGGTGAAATCGGGAATCAATTTTTCGGATGCGAAGAAACAGGCTGAATCAGAAGTTCTTGAAGCGTTTGGTATTAAGGAAAAATTTGCAAGTTCTGAAGATTTGAATATTTTTGGTAGGGACAATGAAAATGCAGCACTGCTGGCGATGAGTGCACTTATGCTTTGCCAAGGAGAAGATAGTCTTAGTGGAAATTTGACCAATATTGTTGATGATTTTGAGGCAGATGGTAGTTGGGATGATAAAACCTCTAAGGCGAAGATTGCTGATTGCGCACGAGAAAAAGATCTTATGGGCGGACTTGAGGCGATTCGTAGCAATGTTGAAAAGTGGAATGTTGGGCTTGTGCCAAAATTTGAACACATTGTACGAGACTTTTGGTATGCGAATTATGGATTGGGTGAATGTAATTCAAATAACAACGGCAAAATGCTTGAGGTAAAAAATGAGCATAGCGCTTTGTTTGGGTCGAATGTTCGCTTAATATGCAAGGATAGTGCATGGGTTGAGGCTTCGGAGTTTGAAAAGGCTTATGGGTTTAATAAAAAAGGTGCTGATGGTGATTTTTTGATTGTGACTGAAAGCGGAAATAAATACAAGTATGATGAAAATTTGAATGAATGGAAATTTGCGAGTGCTTTGGATGTGGCTTTGGATAATGCATGTACAAACAAGCGTATTGGTTTAACGGTTAAAAATGAGAATGAAAAGCTGTATTACTGTTCTGCAAATGGTTGGTTTAGTCCAGCGGATGGCTGGAATTGGGAAGTCCCTCCTAAATATCGTTTTAATCCGGCAATATCCTATGGTGAAATGACTGATACTCGCGACGGAAAAAAGTATAGTATTGTGGAAATCGGCGAAGGTGAAAAGAAACAGATCTGGATGGCCGAAAACTTGAATTACTATAAAGCAAGTGATTCAACACTTAATGGACATAGCTGGTGCTTCGGTACAAAAGAAAGTGATCAAACGGCTGTTTGTGATGTGGCCGGCCGCCTTTACAGTTGGTCTGCTGCTGTGGCTAAAGAGTACGAAAAATGTGGCCAGGGACGAGCATATTGCGATATTGGGGACGAAATTGTGCAGGGGGCTTGCCCATCAGGATGGCATTTGCCCAAGTACGAAGAGTGGGAACTACTGTTTGAGAATGTGGGTGGGAAAAAAACTGCTGCCAAGTATCTCAAATCGCAGACGGGCTGGGCTAATTGCGATGCTTGCCTTGATGCCGTTGGCTTTTCGGCATTGCCTGTTGGTTATAAAATATACGAAAGCTGGTTTAATTATGCTGGAGGAAGTGCGGTGTTTTGGAGTTCTACATCGCCTGATGCTATCTATGCGTATCTAGTCCATCTAGGCGATATGTGGGATAGTGCTGATTTTTGGACTACAAAAAAAGACGGTGGTGTTTCTGTTCGTTGTGTTAAAGATTAATGGGTTATTGCAATTGTTTAAAAACGTCCTGGCTAAATTGCCGGGATGTTTTTTCTACTTTTCCGAGCGTAGATAAAAAAGGATTTATTATGGACAAAATTTATCGTTCTGGTATTGGTTTTGACGTTCACAAGCTGGTGGAAGGCCGCAAGTGCATTATCGGTGGCGTGGACATCCCGTACGAAAAGGGCCTTCTCGGTCATAGCGATGCAGACGTTTTGCTGCATGCGATTAGCGATGCTCTGCTCGGGGCTGCTGGCCTCGGCGACATCGGCACGTACTTCCCGGATACGGACCCGGCATTCAAGGGCGCCGATAGCTTGGAACTCTTGCGCAAAGTTGGCGAAGAAGTCAAGAAGGCTGGCTACGAAATCATCAACATCGATAGCATTGTGATGTGCGAACGCCCGAAGGTGAACCCGCACAAGGAGCAAATGAAGACGAATATCGCCCGCGTGCTCAGCCTCGATGTAAAGCAGATTGGCATTAAGGGCACGACAACCGAGAAACTCGGCTTTACGGGCCGTGGTGAGGGAATCGCAAGCCAGGCTATTGCGATGGTGCGCAGCGTTTAGTAGAATGCTATACCGCCGTCCGTGCACAGCGAGACATCCTTGCGAGGCGAGTGTTGCAGCCGTCATCCTCCTTCGTTGACGATTCCTAACCGCTATTTATTGATATTGTCCCAGCTCGACTGGGGCTTTTTTTGTCGGTCGAATAAAAAACTGCTCCGAATGGCTATTTTGTCTGAAGCGTATTTTGTATATTGTATTCAAAATGCTTTGGAAGGAGTTTGTATGTCCCGAAATATTTATTCGGCCGTAGCTTTTATGGTGGCCGCTTTGGCTCAAGTTTCAATGGCGGCGTGGGGTGGCTCTGCTGCAATCCCGAAGGTTGTCAAAGATGGTGAATCGAATTATTACGAGATTACATCTCCTGAAGAATTGATTGGCTTTTTGGATTCCGTGCTGGTCAATAAAGGCGGTGACGAATCTCTCAAGGCTTACTTGAAAAATGACATCGTATTCGGTGCAGATACCTCTAAGGTTTGCGAAAAAAGATGGTATCGCAATGAGAATCAGTCGTTGTTTACGGGAGATTTTGATGGTCGTGGCCATTCCATTTACGGTTTGAACGCTGAAAATAGTTTGTTCAAGACTATTGGCATCAGTGCAGGCTCTGTCCATGATGTTAGTGTGGTTCATGGCTTGTTTGGTAGCGATTCTGTTTACCGATCTGCGCCAATTGTAGATGAATTGATTGGTAAAATATGGAATGTGAATGTTGTTGCCACAGATGTCCGTGCTGCTTTTGATGCTGGTGGCATTGCTGCTTTTGTAAACGCTTCTAATACACCGTTTATCATTAATAGCAATGTTGTTGGCGGTTCAGTTGGTGGCAGCAATTACATTGGTGGTATTGCAGGGAATTCTCTTGGACAGATTTTGGGTTGTTCGAATTCTGCACGGGTCTATTATTCCAAGAATCCTATAAAAGAAAATTCGGTACAAGGGGATGCTTTATATTCCTCGGTTTATATCGGTGGTATTGTTGGTTATTCTGATGTGAGAACGGGAATTGCTATAGGAAATTGCATAAATCGCGGAACCATCGAAATAGAATCTCCGTTCCGTTTGACTTATGTCGGCGGTATCGCGGGAATTGTTTATGGAAATATCCAGAATCTTCAGAACTACGGCAATGTAACATCGAAGGTTGATTTTTCATTGGAGCAGGCGACTTCGGATTGGGTGGCTTATTCTTCTGTGGGTGGCATCGTCGGTATCCATAGCTTGCCTAGCAGATTATCGGGTGATAATCGAGATTTCTTGAACGAAGGTGATATTCTTGCTGTTTTCGATAACAAAATTGAAAATGGTCAGTTCTCGGTCGGCGGCATTGTGGGTAACGCTGACAGGACGACTATTTTAAATGCGCTTAATCGCGGTTCTGTTGTGGCACATGGTTTTGGCAAGTTGACGAAAACTTTTGTGGGTGGCGTTATTGGCCAGGCGCGAATGACTGCATATTCTAGTGGCTTTGATAAGATTAAAAATCGTGGTGGTGTCTATGGTGGGGGAACTTTCCGCACGCATGTCGGTGGCCTTATGGGCTGGATGGAAGGATACGTTGGAAATGAACCGAAGTTCTTACGGTCTTTTAATTACGGAGCTGTGACTGGCGTTGTTGCGGATACGTCAAGTGTGTCCGAAAATTTGAATGTAGGCGGTATCGCAGGTTATAGCAATGTGGTTATTTTCAGTGATGTTTACAACCGTGGTAAACTTTTGGCAAAAGGCAAGCTCAAATATGGCGGAAGCTTTGTGGGCGGTATCGTTGGCTTGAATAGTTACTCGACGTCTTATATTTCTAATGCGTATAGCGCCACTTCGGAACTTGTGGGCGATACCGCGGGTGGCGTGGTCGGTTATTCGCTTGAAACCGCTGTGCCGGTCAATACTTATTTTGACAAGACTCTTGCTGATGTAAAGTCGTATGGCAAAAATTATTTTGAAACGGAAAAAGACCCGGATTGCAAGAAAACAACTGCGGAATTGCAAAGCGATGAAATGCTCGCTATGTTAAACACGAAAAATGGTGAAGTGGCAGACCGCAAATTGTGGGTGCGCCGTGGTGGATACCCAGTTTTGACATTTGATAGTTTATATAAAAATGATTCGATTTTCTTCGATACGCAAAAGTATGCACTCCCGTCTGTTGAAGTCGTGAACGATACGGCGGTTTACACTATAAAGACAGCAAATGAACTTGCAACTTTGTTAGAGATAGGTTCGTCTTTTGGCGACAAAACGTTCAAGGTCAAACTTGCAAACGATATTGTGATGGGCGAAGATTCTACACACCTCTCGATGCGCAAGATGTCTATCGATACGAGCGGTCAATGCATTAACATGAAGTTTGACGGTCAAGGCCATACTGTTTACGGCTTGAACATGACGAGAGCGATGTTCTATTGCGTGGCCGATGGTGCCGTTATTGAAAACATGACGATTGCTAATAGCCGTTTCGCAAATGATTATGGAATGTCTGCGGCGGCAGTTGCCATCAAGAATGGGAGCTGCATTAGAAACGTGACGGTTCGCAATAGCCTTGTGCAAGGTGGTGATGCTGTCGGTGGCATTGTGGCTTACAATGAAGGCTTAAATGATTACGGTGTTTTGCTGAATTCCAAGAATGAGAATACGACAGTCATATCTTCAAATATTGCCGGTGGTATTGCTGGAGATTCCTACGGTGTGCTGCAAAATGTGAGCAATACGGGACGTGTTTACGGGCGCCTTGCAGGGGGCATTGTCGGGTACGCTTATAGGCTTCTTTCTTCTCCGGCGTTGGTGAGCAAGGGGTATAATACGGGCATGGTGATTGCCTCTGGAGAAGGGGCTGTCTCGGGCGGTGGCATTGTCGGCTACGGCCTGAATGCTGGTGTACATGAGATGATAAATACGGGATTGGTCGAAGGTGCTTCTAAATCGGGATCGCTTTCGGTTGGCGGACTTGTTGGAAACATGGATTCTACGAGGGTCGAAAATAGCGGTAACTGGGGACGCGTGCATGCGTTGTCCGGGAAACGTGCCTATGTCGGTGGCTTGATTGGATTTGCAAATGGATATATCGCTTATGCTAAGGATGTTCATGTTGCGGTGACTGGTGTCGCGGAAAACTTTAACTATGGTCCTGTGACTGTTAAGGAATCTGTGAATGAGGCGTATGCCGCAGGGCTTGTCGGTAAGGGCAAGGGGCTTTCATTGGTGAGGGACTATAATAGAGGAACTGTAAAAAATGATGCTCAGAAATCAGTGTCGGCGGGCATTATTGCAATGCTAGATACCTCGACAGTGGGCGATTTGTATAGCTATGAAGATGCTCTGTCCGGGAAAAATGTTGCTAATGTGGTTTATGAAATTCAGGGCGATAATATTGTGGGCGATATTGCTTATGGTTCTAACATGAACTATCCTGCTTATGTGGAAAAGCCGGGTAATGTGACTTTCCAAAACGATAATATGTTGCCGATGAGCTTTGAAAAAATGAAGTATGCATCTATGGTGCAGGCTTTGGACGGCTTTTCGCAAAATTATTGGATGGACAAGGGCTGCTTGCCGGTGCTCAAGCATGATACGACAACAGGCTGCGCAGAATCGTCCATGAAGGATTCGTTTGGGGATTCGGATGAACCGTATGTCGTAGGCTATAAAGAAACGGTCGTGTTTGCGGATTCCTCAAGTTCGGGTGGTGAAGGTGGTACGGTTGCTGTAGAGCCGAACTACGTTTTGAAGCTGTTGCCTTCGATGCGCGTTGCTGTTTCGGATAGGAATATCTCCGTGACGGGGCTTCCTGAAAATCATGCGGTGGCAGTGTTCGATTTGCGCGGTCGCAAGGTCACATCGGCTCGCGTGCTTGGGGCTGAGGTTCGCTTGACTGTTCCGCGTACTGGTCAATACATCGTCCGCAGTGGCTCGCTGTCAAAAATTGTGACTGTAAGGTGAGTTCTAAGTTCCGAGTTGCTAGTTACTGAAGTTGAGTTAAGAGTTCCAAGTTACTAGAAATGTTTATACAGCAATCTCTAGTAACTCCTAACTATTAACTAGCCCGAAGGGCGAAGTAATTACTGTCTACTTCCAACTTCCTACAGTCTACTAACCACTAATCACTAACCACTAACCACAAACTCGTTGTCCCCGGTTCAACACGACCGGGGCTCTCTTGTTTTTTGACCGCGAATTTTACATTGCTTTTTCTATATTTTACATCGTCTTTATATACTTTACATTTGTTTTACAAATAACAATTCACCGCCATGAGTCCGAACTAGCTGAACGGCAGCGACGATGATCCGGTAGTGGCGCAACATAGGAATAAAACTATATGGCCTGGATGGCTCTTAAAATGTTGGGTTGCTTGGCTCTCCTCATGTTCGGCATGAAGTCGATGAGCGAAGCCTTGCAGAAAATGGCTGGTCCGCAGCTGAGACATGTTCTCGGCACGATGACCACGAACCGTTTTACGGGTATGCTCACCGGTATGTTTGTGACTGCCTCTGTGCAGAGTTCGACCGCCACCACGTTGATGACGGTCTCTTTTGTAAATGCGGGGCTTTTAACGCTCATGCAGGCGATTTCGATTATTCTCGGTGCCCACATCGGTACGACCGTGACTGCATGGATCATGAGCCTTGGATTCTCGTTCAACATCGCAAACTTTGTCTACCCGGCGTTTTTCATCGGCATTATCCTTGTGTACATGAACAAGAAACGCGTTGTGGGCGATTTCCTGTTCGGTGTTGGATTCCTCTTTTTGGGCCTTACGACACTTAAGGAAACTGGCTTTGCTGTGGTGCAGGACCCGGCGGCAAGCGCTTCGATCAGTGCTTTCTTTGCCCGCTTTAGCGATCCGAACTTCTTCAATTCGCTGTTCTTCCTTGTGATGGGTACGGTGCTTACGCTTTGCGTGCAGTCTTCCGCTGCTATCATGGCCATTACGATGATTCTTTGCTCAACCGGCGTTTTGCATATTGACCAGGGCATTATGCTTGTGCTTGGCGAAAACATCGGTACGACGATTACGGCAAACATTGTGGCACTCTCGGCCAATACGCAGGCCCGCCGTGCCGCTCTCGCTCACTTCACGATTAACGTTATCGGTGTGATTTGGGTGGTGATTGTGCTCAAGTGGTTCCTCGGCGCCGTTTGCCATGTGGTCGGCTTTGATCTTGGCATCCGTCCGGGCGACGAAGGCTATGCCGCTAACCTCGCGAAGATTTCCGTGGTGCTCGCCACGTTCCACTCCGCATTCAACGTCTCTAACACGTTCCTCCAGATTTGGTTCATCAAGTACATCGAAAAGTTCGTGTGCCGCGTGATCAAGCCGAAGAATTCCGATGAAGAAGAAGACTCCCGCTTGCACTTCATTAGCTCTGGCTTGATGGGTACGCCTGAACTTTCGCTCCTCGAAGCCCGCAAGGAAATCAGCTTGTTTGCCGTGCGTACGCAGAAGATGTTCCACTTTGTGCCGGACCTTTTGGCCATGAAGAACGAGAACGATTTTGTGAAGCTCTTCGCCCGCATCGAAAAGTACGAAGGCATCAGCGACAACATGGAAATCGAAATTGGCGATTACCTGAACAAGGTGGGCGAGGGCCGCTTGAGCCCGGAAAGTAAGACCGCTTTGCAGTGCATGCTTAAGGAAATTTCTGAAATCGAGAGCATGGGCGACGCTTGCTACAACATGGCTCGTGCTATCAATCGCAAGTTCAGGTGCAAGGGCGAATTTACGCAAGACCAGCTCGAACACATCAAGCATTTGATGCAACTCTGCGACAACGCTATGACGCACATGATCGGCGTTTTGAACGATGTCCCGCAAATCGATGTGAACCGCACGCTGAATTTCGAGAACGAAATCAACGATTACCGCAAGCTCCTCAAGGAAAAGAACGTGGCGGATATTGAATCGCAGAAGTACAGCTACCAGATTGGAGTTCATTACATGGATATTGTGAACGACTGCGAAAAGCTGGGCGACTACATTGTGAACGTGGTCGAAGCCCACGCCAACAGAAGACTCTCTGTGTAATTGCGCTAGGTCCTCACCTTCGTGAGGATGACGAAGATGATTATCATGCCGGCCTTAGTGCCGGCTTTTTCGTTGTCATGTCCGGCCTCGACTGGGCGTCTTCCGTTTGTAAAATCTGTGTAAAGTGCAAATAAAACCTTTGCGAAGTCTTTGCTTTTGCCATTGCATTCCTTCGATGGACTTTTTATCTTGATATTTGCTAAAATCGTATATTTTAGGTATGATATACATTGTAGAAGACGATCTTGAAATCCGCGAAATGGAAGCCTATGCACTTAGGAGCAGTGGCTTTGAAGTTAGTGCATTCGATTGTGCTAAAAAGCTGGATGAAGAGGTCAAAGTCTGCGTTCCGGATTTGTTCATTTTGGACATTATGCTCCCCGGCGAAGACGGTCTTAGCATTTTAAAGCGTCTCCGTGCTCAGGAAAGCACTAGGATCGTCCCGGTCATCATGCTGACGGCCAAGGGCTCCGAGCTGGACAAGGTCAAGGGCCTTGATTTGGGGGCCGATGACTATATTGCAAAACCCTTTGGCATTTTGGAGTTTGTTTCGCGTGTCAAGGCGTTGCTCCGTCGATCGAGTATAAATCTTGAAGCCGAAGAATCGAAAGTTATTTCGCTGGATGGCGTTACGCTCGATGAGGCAAAACACACCGTGGTGGCTGGCGGCGACAATGTGGAATTGACGTACAAGGAATACGAACTTCTGAAATTGCTCTTGTCGCACCCGGGGGTTGTCTATTCAAGGCAACAGATTTTGGAAAAAATCTGGGGTATCGATTTCAAGATGGACACGCGGACCGTCGATATGCACATTAAGACGCTCCGACAAAAACTGGGCGAGCAAGGGTCAATCATTCAAACTATACGTAACGTCGGGTATAAAGCGCAATGAAAGACCGTATACGATACAGCTTGATTTATATGGGTGTCATTGCCGCCCTCTTGGCTGTATTTTTTACGGTGCGAGTCTTCGAAGACGAAATGGCGGACCAGCTCAAGGTCCACTTGCGTGAAAACCTGCGGTTGATCGAAACTGCCTACATTGACGAATCGCTCGAAAGCAAACCGCAAAATTTGGCACGGTTTGCTAGTGCCGACTTGCGAATCACGTTGATCGATTCGACCGGTAAAATCATTTACGATAGCGATGCGAAAGCCGCCGAAATGGAAAACCATTACAATCGCGAAGAAGTATTCGATGCGATGGAAAAGGGCTTTGGCGAAGACCTCCGCTATTCTTCTACCTTGCAGGCCAAGGCGTTTTATTTTGCAAAGCGACTGAAAGACGGCAATGTCTTGCGCTTGGGGATGCGTCAGGCGAATTTGCAGCAAGCCTATTCAAAGACGATGCCTTACCTGATTGCCTTGTTTGCGGCGGTTGTCGCGGCGGCGATTCTGATTGCGATTGGGCTTAGCCGTGCGTTTATCAGCCCGCTTCGGAAGCTCGTGGACCAGTTAGGCACTCCCGAATGGATGAATATCGAGAACGTGTACAAGGAAATTGAGCCGCTCGTCAATACTATCCGCAAGCAGGATCTCGAATTGCAATTGACGATTGAGCAGCTTTCGAACGAAAAGCAGAAAATCTCGCACTTGAAGGATGAGTTTACTGCGAACGCTTCGCACGAACTGAAGACTCCGCTGACCTCCATTTCGGGCTATGCGGAACTGATTGAAAGCGGCATGGCGAAACCCGAAGACGTCAAGATTTTTGCAGGCAAGATTCACAAGGAAGCGAAACGCCTCCAGTCGATTGCCAACGATATCATTACACTTTCCAAGCTCAATGACCGTGAAAGCGAACCTTTGGACCTCAACGAAGAAATCAACCTTTGGAATCTGGCTCAGAGCTGTATCGAAGGCTTGATGCTGAATGCGAACAAGAAAAATATCCAGCTTTCGCTTGACGGCAACCGCAATTCCGAAATTACAGGAAATTCGAAATTGCTTTTCGAAATGATTTTCAACTTGGTGGACAACTCCATCCGCTACACGGAACAAGGCGGAAAGGTCGTTGTCGTCGTTGAAGAAAACGCCATTGTCGTGAAAGATACGGGCATTGGAATTCCTGAAGAATGCCAGTCCCGCATATTCGAACGGTTCTACCGCGTGGACAAGAGCCGTTCCAAGGAAACTGGCGGCACGGGCCTTGGACTCTCCATTGTCAAGCACATTGCCGAAGTCCATCATGCTGCAATACATCTGAAATCGACTGTCGGATTCGGCACCGAAGTCAGAATTGATTTTAAATCTTATAAAACAACTAAGGTCGTATGATACTCGCTATTTTAAAAATGATAGGTTGCCTTGCTCTCCTCATGTTCGGCATGAAGACGATGAGTGAAGGCTTGCAGAAACTTACCGGTGGACACCTCCGTACTGTTCTTGGGACTATGACAAAGCATCGCGTGGGCGGACTTTTGACCGGTACGTTCGTGACCGCCGCCGTGCAGTCTTCGACGGCAACGACTGTGATGACCGTGAGCTTTGTGAACGCGGGACTCTTGACGCTGAAACAGGCTATCCCCGTGATTATGGGCGCAAACATCGGTACGACAGCGACCGCGTGGATCATGTCGATTTTCGGATTCCAGTTCAACATGAGCAGCGTTGTTTGGCCGTTCTTTGGGCTTGGAATCGTGCTCACGTATGTCCGCAAAAATAGCGTGAAGAGCTTTGGTGAATTTGTTTTCGGTTTTGCCTTTATGTTCCTCGGCCTTACGACGCTCCGCGAAAACGCCGTGGCGATGGATTTGTCGCACAACCAGACGATTATCGACTTCTTTGCCTCGACGGGTGGCTGGGGCATTTTCAGTACGCTTTTGTTCCTCTTGCTCGGCGGCATCCTCACGATGTGCGTGCAGTCTTCGGCAGCCATCATGGCCATTACGCTTATCCTTTGCAGTAGCGGCGTGCTCCCGATTTACCAGGGCATTGCACTTGTGATGGGTGAAAACATCGGTACGACGGTGACTTCGAACTTGGCGGCTCTTTCGGCAAGTACGCAGGCTAGGCGCGCGGCTTTGGCTCACATGCTCTTTAACGTGTTCGGCGTGGTGTGGATTCTCATTGTATTTAACCCGTTCGTGAATATGGTTTGCCATGTGGTTGGCTTCGATCCGACATTTGTGCCGCAAACTCAAGAAGAAATCGCCCAGGCGAGCGTTCGTGTGACGTATGCGCTTTCCGGATTCCATACGGCATTCAACCTTTGCAACGTGCTCCTTTTGATTTGGTTCATCAAGCCGATGGAAAAGCTCATCTGCAAGATTATCAAGGACAAGGACGATGGCGAGGATTTCAAGATTCAGTTTATCAGTGCAGGCCTTATGAGCACTGCAGAACTTTCGCTGTTCGAAGCTCGTCAGGAAATTAGTTTGTTTGTGGAAAAGACCGAAAAAATGTTCCACATGGTGCCGGATCTTTTAAAAATAAAAGATGAAAATGAATTCAATAAGCTTTTTGAACATATTGAAAAGTACGAATCTATTAGCGATAGTTTTGAAGTCGAAATCGCAAATTACCTGAACCAGGTGTCGGCGGGTCGGTTGAGCCCGGCTAGTAAAATGGCTCTCCAGTCCATGATGAAGGAAATTTCTGAAATTGAAAGTATTGGCGATGCCTGTTTCAATATGGCTCGTGTCATTCGTCGAAAGTTCCAAGGCGAAGAAGACTTTACCGAAGAACAGTATAGCCACATTGACCAGATGATTAAACTCTGTAACGATGCACTTGCGCACATGGTGGCTGTTGTTGAAGATGTTCCTTTGGCAAATGCTCCAGATGCGTTGAAGTTTGAATACCTGATTAACGATTTCCGCAAGACGCTCAAGGAAAAGAACGTCGAAGATATCAATGCCCAACGTTATAGCTATCAGATTGGTGTACATTACATGGATATCATTAACGACTGCGAAAAGCTGGGGGACTACGTGGTGAACGTCGTCGAGGCGCACGTGAACCACCGCCTGTCGAAGTAATCGGGGCGAGCATCTTATGATACTTTTTTATATTTACTGCCCAAAGGGTGACCCACTTTTTGTTTTGGGTTGTGTATAGAGGAGATAGGAGGGCTATATGAAAAAAATCATGGCGTTGGCTTTTGCCTTGTTCTTTGCGGTAGCAAATGCCGCTGAAACTTACGTAGCTTCGGAAAAGATCACGCAACAGGTTCTGTCAGGGGTACTTACCCAGACCGTGTATGCTGGCGATGAAATTAAGCCGATTACGATTCTATATGAAAATACTGGCCTTGCCGAAAATGTTGTTCCAGAATATTCATCGACGAACTTTTTGGAAAATTTTGGATTGTCGAAAAGGTGGGTGGGCTCTAGATGTGAAATTGCGGGAGAGATGAGAGATGATATTCCCGCTGGTACGTACAATGCATTTATCGTCGTCCAGGACAATGAAGGCAAGCACGCCAAGACTGAGTTCAAGTTCACTGTGCTGGAAAAAGAAGAAACGTTGTCTTTAAAATGGAATAAAAGTAGCGGTGACGTGAATCAGGAAGTTACTGCGGGTAAGTCTATTACACCTATCGTTTTCGATTACGAGGGAATAACAAGTTATAGCGTGAGTGGACTCCCGTCTGGACTTGTAAAGAATATTGATGAAAAAAAACATAAAATCATGATTGTCGGCTCTGTAAATAGCGATGTAATGTCTGGTGATTATGAATACAAAGTCACTGTTAAGAACGACCAAGGCGATGAAAAGAGCATGTCGGGAACGATTGTTGTGAAAAGTGGCAAGGCTCGCACATCAATAAAACTTGTTAGTGAAAAAGCAAGACAGGAAGTCCTGGCGGGCAATGAGATTGAGCCTGTCGTGTTCGAGTTTGCAAATGTTCATGTCGATGAAAGTTTATCTTCATTTAAGTTCGAAGGATCGTTAAAAGGATCGTTTGCGTATAGTGTAGAAGGAAATAAGCTCACGTGCAGTGGAACTGTAGAATTTGAAGGGTGGATTATACACGATAAGAATTATTGCAATTGGTGAAAATAACAATGATACTGCTTTTGCAAACGTTGATGTGATTCATAAGTCTGTAGAGACGAAGGTATATGTCATTGAAAATGAAACGCAGTCGCTGACTGCCGGCGATTCTATCAAGCCGATTGTTTTCAAGGTAGAACATGGCTCTAATTGTGAGCTTGCGAATTTCCCGGGTGGTTTCGGGCTTAAAAAAGATGGTAATACGGTGACTATTACAGGGCTGGTTGAAGAAAATGCTAAGGGCCCGTATGAAGTTGTGCTTAAAGTCACTGGTGCCGACAACAATGCGAGTGCAAAGGCGACGATTAATGTAGCAGCTGGGATTATGTCGTTCGATGTTATTGAAGGTAGCGATAATCAAACGGTTGTTGCTGGCCAAGAGATTGTTCCGATAGTTTATCAGTACAACCATGTGAAACTTATTAATGGTAAAAAAATCCTTGCTGATTTGAAAGTGGAACAAGATAAAGAAAAAAAGCAAGTTAAGATTTATGGAACTGTGGATCCTGAAATGGCGGCCTATGAATACGTTTATTGGTTCGAACTGACGGACTATTATGGAGAAACAAAGACTGTAACGGGCAAGATTAATGTTGTGCGTGAATTGAGCAGCTCTAGCGTTGCGGCATCTTCGAGCTCAGAGGCGACATCTTCAAGTTCCGCGAAGTCCAGCAGCTCTGCCGTGCAGTCCAGCTCTAGCGTTGTGGCATCTTCGAGCTCAGAGGTTGCTTCTTCAAGCTCTGCAGAGGTCCTGCCTTCTAGCAGTTCTGCAAAGCAGTCCAGCTCTAGCGTTGTAGGGTCTTCGAGTTCGGAGGCGACATCTTCAAGTTCCGCGAAATCCAGCAGCTCTGCCGTGCAGTCAAGCTCCAGCGTTGTGGCATCTTCGAGCTCGGAGGCGGCATCTTCAAGTTCCGCGAAGTCCAGCAGCTCTGCTGTGCAGTCCAGCTCTAGCGAAATGGTCGAATCCTCTTCGAGCGAAATGACCACTAAGGTTGTGACGGTGGCGACGAGCGGTGTGAAGTTCGGCTATGCGAATAATGCGCTGACGGTTGCTGTGCCGACATCTTCGATGGTGCTTGTGCAAGTGTTCGACTTGACCGGCCATCTGGTCGAAACGTTTGCGGAACCTGTGAATGGCACAAAGAGCATTAGTCTCGCTCATTTGAACAGGGGCCATTATCTGGTGCGCGTAGAAAGTGTCGGCATGGTGCGTACGGCACGAATTGCTGTGAAGTAAGGTCGGCTTTTATAGTTCGCAATTGTGAAAATGCAAAAAAGGCTTCGCGAAAGCGGAGTCTTTTTTGTGAGACTTGACTGGATTCTTCGCGGCTATTCGCCACTCAGAATGACGTAGAAGCCGAGAGTAGCGAGAATGCTTGCATTCTGATTACCGAGGCGCCCCAGTCAAGCCTTGAAAAGGAATGACGTAGAAGCCGAGAGTAGCGAGAATGCTTGCATTCTGATTACCGAGGCGCCCCAGTCAAGCCTTGAAAAGGAATGACGTAGAAGTCGAGAGTAGCGAGAATGCTTGCATAATAGTCGAAGTTAGAAGCGAGTATAGCAAGGCCGCAGACCCCGAAGCCGTATATAAATACGGCGAGTGGGTCGAGAACGTCGCTAGATGACGCTTATAACGGGACTACGATCTTGCAGCGAGTTCCTCGGGCGTCCTCATAAGAATGTCCCAGTCGCCGCGCTTGATGATTTTATAGGCATAGCCCTGTTCCGTGAGGAACAGCTGGCGGTTCATCGCGAATTCCTGTTCCTTGGAATCTTGCGTCACGATGCTGTAGAAGTGTGCGGCACCGCCATCGCTCTTCGGACGCAACACGCGGCCGAGGCGCTGGGCTTCTTCCTGGCGGCTTCCGAATGTACCGGAAATCTGGATAAGCACGTTGGCATCCGGCAAGTCGATAGCGAAGTTACCGACCTTCGAGACCATGAGGTTCTTTTGTGCGCCAGAACGGAATGCGCCGTAAAGCTTTTCACGTTCCTTGTTCGGTGTCTTGCCGGTAATCAGCGGGATCTGCAAGTCTTCGGAAAGCGCTTCGAGCTGGTCGATGTACTGGCCGATGATGAGCACGCGGTCGTCTGGCTTGCTGAAATACTTGAGCAAACGTTCGACGATGTCCGTCTTTTCGGGGTTCGTGCTTGCTAGCGTAATCTTGTCGCGCACGGGGGCAAGGGCGTACTTCATCTTGAGTTCCGGATCCATCGGGATGCGGATTTCGTTGCAGTCGGCGGTTGCAATCCAGCCTTGGGCTTCCAAGATGCGCCACGGAATGTCGAACTTCTTGGGTCCAATCAAGCTGAACACTTCAGTTTCTTTATGGTCTTCACGGACGAGCGTTGCCGTAAGGCCCAAGCGGCGAGTGGCCTGCATTTCGGTACTCAAGCGGAACACCGGAGCCGGGAGCAAGTGGACTTCGTCGTAAATCATGAGACCCCACTTTTCTTGGCTAAAGAGCGGGAAGTTTGCAAGTTCCTTCTTGACCTCTTCTTCGGTCATTTCTGGTTCCTTGCCTTCCTTGTTTTCGTCGCCCTTCTTGGTGCGCTTGCGTTGCGTCAAGATTTGATAGGTGGCAACCGTCACCGGACCGATTTCCTTCACTTCGCCGGAGTATTCCTTGACCTGGTCGAGCGTGAGATTTGTCTTGTCGCAGATTTCGCGGATCCATTGGCGGGAAGACGAAATGTTCGGAGTCAAAATTAAAGTTTTAGTTTGTACCAAAGCCATGGTGGCAAGGCCAATCACAGTCTTACCGGAACCGCAAGGGAGGACGATTACGCCGGAGCCGCCCTTTTCGCTACCGCTCGCGTAGAACACTTGTGCGGCATCCTTCTGGTAATCGCGGAGGTAGAACGGCTTTCCGGAAACTGTTGTTTCGCGGAGTCTAATCGGGAGCGGGTCGCCAACGGTGTAACCGGCCAAGTCTTCAACCGGGAAGCCAGAGTTTGTAAGGACCATCTTCAAGTGGCCGCGGCGTTCCGGGTCCACAACAACATGCGTGTCGTCGATGTATTCGATGATGAACGGTTCCACATCCCTCAGCTTGCAAATTTCGAGGAACATTAATTTATCATCAGATTCCATCATCAAGCGGCCGTCTTCTTTCTTTAAACGAAGCAGGCCGTAGCGGGCCATGTAGTCTTCGATTTCGGTAACGACTGACGGCGGTATGGGGTAGCGGCTTTGGCTCTCGAGTCTTTCAAGAACTTCGGGAGCGCGCAGGCCTGTTGCGGCTGCGTTCCACAAGCTCAAATGAGAAATCTTATAAGTGTGCAAGTGCTCCGGGCTTTTGACAAGCTCTGTAAAAGGGGCGATTGCATCACGTGCGGTGGTATAATTTGGATTATCGACCTCGACCATGATTTCGAGGTTACTTTGTACAATAATTGCGCCATTCGGATTCATAGAGCGACAAATTTAGTTATTTAGGGCGCGTTTCGCAAGTCGTTCGTTTTTGCTGAAAATCTTACTTTTAGGTTTTAGGGGTAGGTGAATAATTGTGGCTTCGCCACTTTTTGAAGACGAGCGAAGCTCGTGATGCTTTTACTACAACCAAAAGAAAAACTCCCCGGACTTATATCCGAGGAGTCTTTCGAGCCGCCCAGCAGATTTGAACTGCCGACCTGCTGATTACGAATCAGCTGCTCTACCAGCTGAGCTAGAGCGGCGAAGCGAGAACAAAGATAGTAAAACGATTAATTCTTGTCAAGATTTACTGACAACCTTTATTTTTTTTTCTATGATTGGTCTACGAGAAAATTTTTAACATGGAAGCTTAACTATGGCTAACGAATCTAATAATAACCAATCTCTTAGAGCATTCTTTGTCCAGCATGGTACGAAGATTGTTGTGGCATTCGTCGTTCTCTTTGCTCTTGTTGCAGGCATTGTGCAGTATAAGGAAGCTCGCAAGGTTGCTGCTGCTGAACAGAGCGAACTCATTGGCATGGGTCTTACTTACCTCTATGCTGGTGAAAAGGATAGCGCCCTCGTTGAATTCGAAAACAAGATTGCTTCTGGCAAGCTCGAAGGCCTTGCTCTTGCTAAGGCCGCTCTCTTCGCCGGTAACATCAAGTTCGAAAAGAAGGACTACGATGGTGCAGCACTCCTTTTCCAGACCACTCTTGACAATGCGGGTTCCGTTGCTCTCGTGCGTTCGGCTGCCATGCACGGTCTTGCCGCTGTAAAGATGGAAAAGGGCGACTTCTCTGCTGCCGCAAACTTCCTCGAAAAGTACATTGCTGAATACGGCAAGCGCACTGGCGACAAGGAAGACCGCTTCCAGAAGGACGAACCGGCTGACGAGGTCCCGATGGTTGCTGACGCCATGTGGAAGCTCACTCTCGTGTACCAGCAGCTCGGAGCAAGCGACAAGGCTAAGGCTACGGCTGAAAAGTTGCTCCATGTCTATGGCGACAACCGCGGTCTCTCTGACAAGGCAAGAAAGTTCCTCGCCACTCTTTAATTGTTGATTTTTTTGAATTTAGGCTCGTCTCCTTATCGGGGACGGGCTTTTTTGTATTAAAAAGAACTTCATAAAAATGAATTTACACTTGGTAAAAGCTTTATAAGTTATATTCTTATTATCCACAACAAAAAATATGGAGGGAGCGCCATGAAAATATTTTTATGGGCATCAACAGTGGTCGCCGTATCATTGTCTTTTACAGCATGTGGAGATTCGCCGGAGAAATTTGTAAATGATGTGGTTGACAGCGGCATCAAGTGCGAAACGCATGAGTACGACAAGGCCAAGTGTGATCAGCTGGTGGCTGAGTTCAAATCGCGTAACCACAATTTCAGCGTAGAAGAACAGGATGAAATTCGCAAACAGGTTGTGGAAAGGTTCTATGTAGAACTGAAAAAACTGGATGAAAAAAATGTGAAAGTCGGCTCCGCTCTTTAATGAATCGCTATCAGATGGCTAGTGCCCAGCCGATGGCGAATAATGCATAGTAAGCGAGAATCCAAAAAATATCTGTTACTTCTGTAGGCGCTCCCCAGCGGAGCGTTTTCTTTTTGGGGATGAATCCGCAAAGGAGGCCTGCGATGAAACCGTACAGGTGGCCGAGGATGTCGGCATTTTCGCCGAGGCCGAGGAATACGGCGAGCGAGGCGGCGCCGCAGAGCGGCGCGAATCTGCGGAGCATGCCGTGCGTTTCGCGCGGCATGAGACGGAATTCAATGACGGCGAGGCAACCGATGGTTGCAAAAACGAATCCGGAAAAACCGATAGAACGAAAGTTTGTCTGCACTGTAAGCGCTACAAAAAAGTTGGCAATTGCACTTGCGACGGCGAGAAACGGCACGAGTTTTGCAAGCGGGATGCGGTAGTGCAGGAGGCTTAAAGCGAGGAACCCTGAGACGAGATTTGATGCAAGGTGGCGGCTGTCGCCGTGGAGTGTCATGGCGGTAATTGTGCGCCACCATTCGCCGCGCAGAATTTTTGCGGCATCGGCAATGCCTGCGTTGTGCATTTGGATGAATACATCTGAAAAGTCGAGCAACGTGCAGATGACGGGAACAGCTAGCACCCATAGCGGCTGGAGTGTGAGCTTTAGCGGGAGGGGCGGATTCTCATTGCGCGGTGGATTCTCGCGGTGGTAAAGGCGAATCTGGAATTGGGCGGCTCTACGTTTGTCGGGCTCCACAAAAATCTGGAAAGGACCGTCTTCGGAAAGCTCGATGCGGTGCGAAATTCCCTGCGATAAGAGAACGAGACTTTCATCGCGAATTTGTTTGAATGCGCCTTCGCTGATGCGGATGTCGGAAGGCTGTTCGGGCTCGTCGTTTTGTTCGATGGAGGATTGAGCGGACTCTTGATTTGTCGGCAAGATTGCGTTTGGGCCAACGGCGCGAGACTCTTCGTCAAGTTTATCTGTAACTGGCCTGCGGCGAATCATCGGCGACATAAAACGGGGCATGGCTACCTTCCTTTTGCATCGTTAGTAAAAACGGACATTTTATTCTCACTGTTTTTGTTTAAAAGCAAACCGCGTGCCAAAAAGGGAAATCTGCTCAAAAAAGTAAAAATTCACTAAAAACCAAAAACAATAGGTTCCTCACTTATTCAAAAGATAACATGCAAATGTTTCAAAAGCAAATGATTAAAGCATTTTTTTGAAACTCTGTCAGAATATCTGAGCTGCCGAGGTGAGAGCGAATTTTCCTGTAGCCGTTTCGCATTCGGCGCGCACATAGGCAAAGCCGAATGTCGCGACGGGAATATCGGCGTGGTCTGGGGCTGCGATGAGGCTGCCGAGCATGATTTCTTCGGTGGGCGCGAGTTTCCCGTTCGGGAGCTCACGGCGACCGTAGATGCGGATGTAGCGGAAGCCGCCTCCCATTTCTTTGTTGCTGCGGGCGTGGAATGTGATGCCGTTGTCGTCGCGTTCCCACCAGAGGGCGGGCCCGTCTGTGATGTAGCAGTTGTCTGCGGCGAAGGCGGCGTTGATGGCGTCGAGGGAAAGCGGGGATTCTTGTTTTGCTTCGCTTCCTACTTCTAACTTCCTACTTCCTACTTTAATTACCGTGCGGACATTTCCGAAAATATGCGCTCGTGTGTGCTTGAGCGATATGAGCGGTAAGCTCACTGCGGTCATGCTGTTCAAATCGCCATGAGCATCGTTCCCGCCGATGGGCAATAAATAATTGCCTTTGCCTAATTCATTTATCCAAAATTCTCGACCGAGCTTGAAGCCTTCATCGCGAATGCCATTCCAGAACTGGAGTCCGCGAATGGAATGATAGCCTTTGATATTCAAGTCTTCGGGTTTCCAGTAACCGCGGCGGAAAACAAATTTTTCCAAGAGTCCCATTTGCTGGAACGGGTGCGCTGCAAAGCAATGCGCTTCGGTCATGTTCAGAATTTGCTTGATGCTGCGTGTGGGCCTGTTTTCGAGCCAATAGCGGCCGCAGTCGCCAAGTCCCGGGAGGTAACCTTCGGGGCCGAGGACGGTCATGTGCACGTTTTCGCCTTTGCTGTTGCCTGCGGAAACTTCTTCGCCTGCTATCATGAGCGGTAAGCGATTTCCGTTTTCGTCTGTTTTCGGGAGCGCCGCAATTTCTTCGCGCAATTTTTGGAATCTGGGTACAGGCGAATCGGCTTCTTTGGTGAAGTCTTCTTGCGTGAAGGCGAAATCATAAGCGTGATCGGTGCAGCTCACAAAATCGAGCCCGACTGCTTTTGCCGCCTGTTGCAAGACTTCGGGCGTGGCGCCGTATTCCACGTGGTCTGCGGAGTAATACGTGTGGCAATGCATTTCGCCCGCGGCGTAGCCGAGAGCTATGGGCAACTCTTCGTTCAAAACTTTAAAGCGGAGCGGAACGGGCTTTAAACGCGGCAAGTTCCAGCGTTCAAATGTTTGCGTTTTTCCGTTGCGTTCGACTGTCAATTTGCAGTGCGCTTCGTAAGTGCTCGCCGGAATTTTTCCAAGCGCAATCGGGATAAATTTCATCTGCTCGTGGACTTCGATGTTCAAGTCTTTGCGGATGACGATGCCCGATTGTTGCGCATTTTTTATTTGCGAATCTTGAGGCTGCGCATCTTCTGCCCGCACTTTTAAAACGATTTCCGCATTTTTAATCGTTGTCGGGAATCGGTCGGCGTCACGCACGACAATCCATAACATGGGTTCAACACCTGGTACGAATTGGAACGGTGCGTCGAAAATGATTTCGGGCCACGGTTTGTAAAGGAGCGACCAGGGTAGCTTGAACTTAAAATGCGTTTCGGCATAACGCAATTTTTCCCCTGGTAAAAAACTCATCAGTCCCCTTTCGTTTTGATTTTTTCGGCGGGTGCGGTAGGCGAGCTTTTGGCCGGTGCGTTTTCTGGTGTAGCCGGTTCTTTTGCAGCTTTTGGCGCGGTTTTAGCGGAATCCAGAGTTGCGTTCGCTGTATCTGTTGCGACTTTCGCGGTACCTGTTACAACATTTGCGCTATCTACAATTGCTTTTGCGGTGTCGGCTGCGACTTTTGCAGAATCTTGAACTGCTTTCAACGAATCTGTAACAGTGGTGATTGCGTTTGTCGAGTCAACTTTCGCGCTATCTGCAATTACGTTTGTCGAATCTTTTTTCGTATCGTCGATAATCTTGACTTTGGGTTTCTTTTCATCGTCATCATCATCGTCGTCGTCTTTAGGCTTTGGTTTGTTCCACAGCCCAAATGAACCTCTAATTTGCAATTGTATCCCACCAAGGTTCCACTTAGCTTTTTCATCTGGACCATTTGGCACAATGTCCGAGAATTTCTTGTTCGACTTCACGGAGATGGAATTAAATCCGATGTCGCCATAAAGTTTAAAGCTCTTCCAGGTTGCAAAAAGGTAGCCCACGCTTACGCCAAAACCAGCACCCAAGAGCGGTGTTTCGGCATCGAGTTTACCCCAGGTGGTGTAAATTTCGGTGCCCGGCAGCACCCAGTACCAACGCACGGCCAAGCTGAAAAGTCCGCCCGTGCTGAGCGTGATAAAATTCTTGGGCAATGCAAATCTGTATTCCAAATAAAAAGGAATGCCTTGCAGTGTGTATTCGTAACTGTGCGTGTTGCTCTTGCGGTCGGTCAAAACCACTGATTCGTTGTCGTAGATAAAGCCGACGCCTGCGCTTAAAAAGTGGTCTTCGACAAATTGCCACTGGATTCCGGCGGTAATCGGAAAGCAAAAATTGACTTTCTGGAAATCCTGTTTTGCGACGTTCAAGGATTCGGCGCTGTTCACAGCGTTTTCTTTGAATCCATAATAGAGGGTGTCGATGGCTTCTTGGAAGTATTTGCGTTCTTCAAAGCTGATGAACGAAATCGACGGTTGCAAAAAGACCGACAGAATGGAATTGTCGTGGTCCAGCTTTTCTTCGCTCGCGGCAAAACCTGTTGCTGCAATCAACAAAACGGCAACGAGCGAAAAAATGATATTTCTGGACTTCGATTTCATCCGGTCGCCTAGTTAGCCAAAGTCTTTTCTTCTTTCTGCAAGCGCTTCTTTTCTGCTTCCTTCTTGAGGCGCTTTTCGTAGGCTTCTTCGGCCTTGACAATCTTATCTTCGGCCTTCTTCACGCGCTTTTGAATTTCCTTGTCTTCGCTAGATTCGTTCTGGGCGATGGCGAGGAATTCTCTTGCGGTTTCGAACTGGTCGAGGTCCGTGTAGGCATCCGAAATCAAGAAGAGCGCTTCTTGGCGGCGCTTTGCCTTCGGGTATGTTTCCAAAAATTCCTTGAAGTAAATTACGGCAGCCTGCGGCTTTTCCATGCGCAAGTAAAGGCGACCCGTCTGGAATTCCTTTTCGGCGACGCGGTCCACGAGCAAGTTGTAGTAGTAGTCCACCGAGTCGCGGAGCGGTGTGCTCGGGTGGTTGGCGAGGTAGCGTTCAAAGTCCTTCATGGCGGTTGTCGTGTTCGATTCGTCACGGTCAATCTTGTAATCCATGTTGAACGAAGAGACTGCCTTGCGGAATTCGGCGGTTTCTGCAAATGGAGAGCCGGGGAAGTTCACGATAAAGCTGCCGTATTCGCCACGGGCTTCAATCCACTGCTCCAGGTTGAAATGGCTTTCGGCAAGCAAGAACTGCGCTTGTTCCATGTAGCCAGAACCTGCACAGGTAGAAAGAATTTCTTCGAGCCTTTCGACGCTGCGTCCGTATTTCTGGGCTTTGAAAAGTTGTTCTGCACCTTCGTAGCGCTTTTGGCACCAGTCGGTGTGGGTCATTTTTTCGTTCGACGAAGTAGAGGAACAACCTATCATGGTTGCCATATAAAGGAAAAGAGGAACGAACAGGGTACTCTTGAAAACTTTTTTCATTTTTTTTCTTTGGTTAATTCTAACTTTCATGCTGTAAAGTAGAAAAAAACGACTCTAGAGAAAAATGATTTTAGTCCGCTATGTCTTGAAAGAGCTAATAGGTCCTTTTTTGGCTTCGCTCTTTGGCATTACTTTTTTGTTTGTAGTTGACTTTTTAGTCAAAATCTTGGACAATGTGTTGTCCAAGGGCTTGCCTACATCTACAGTTCTTGAAATTTTTGCGCTCAACTTGGCATGGATGCTTTCGCTTTCGATCCCGATGGCGGTGCTTGTGGCAAGCCTCATGACGTTTGGGCGCATGTCCGGTGACCAAGAAATCACGGCTGTCAAGGCGGCTGGAATTTCGCCCTTGTCTTTGATGCGTCCGGTGCTGCTTGTAGCGCTTTTGCTTTCGGTCTTGATGGTCGTGTTCAACAACTGGGTGCTCCCGGAGGCAAACCACCGCTCGGTGGAACTCATGAACGCCGTATCGCGCAAGAAGCCTCATGTGTTTGTCGATGCCGGGCGACTCATTACGCAGTTCCCGGGTGTGCAACTCTGGGTGAACCGCATCGATCCTGTTTCGGGAACGTTGTACGGGATCCAGATTTTTGAAATGGAAAAGAAGGGCGCTCCGCGTATTGTATATGCCGACAGCGCTACGATGGACTATGTGGATAACGGCGCAACGCTTATGCTCCGCCTCCGCAGTGGCGAGACGCATCTCGTCGATCCTGATGATGCGGACAACTATTTCCGTATCCGTTTCTTCTCGCAGGATTTGGCCATGCAAAACGTGGATGACCGCCTCGAACGCCGTAGCCGCAGTTACCGCAGCGACCGCGAAATGCCAGTCGAGATGATGTGGGACGTGGTGACGGATGCTCGTGCCAAGTACGATACGGCGGCAGTGCAGGCTAAGTCTCGACGTTTGCCTACGCTTGCCCGCATTCGTGAATATGCTGTGGGCGATAGTGTTTTGCCTGCGGATGCCAGTGGTGTTCCGATGAGTGATTCCTTACAGTTCGTGCAGGGGCTCCGCAAAATCCGCGTGCAAGAGGCAGCCTCGCTCCGTGCAACAGAACGCGCTTGGGGCCGCATGGAAGGCGAACTCAAACGCGCTGCGCAGTACATGGTTGAAATTCATAAAAAGTTCAGCACCGCGTTTGCTTGCTTTATTTTCGTGCTGATTGGTGCTCCGCTTGGAATCATGGCGCGCAAGGGCGGCATTGGCACAGGCATTCTCTATAGCCTCGCGTTCTTTGTCATTTATTGGATTTGCCTTATCGGTGGCGAAAACTTGGCCGACCGCTTGATTGTCTCTCCGGAACTTGCCATGTGGATTTCGAACGTCATCATCGGCATAATCGGGATTCTCCTTACGCGAGCGATGATTCGCGACCGCTTCTCGGGCAATTCCAAGGTTTTACGCTTCTTTAAAATCGTTGGCAAGTATACAGGCGTTATCTATTGTATCAGGGCTGCTGGTTGGTTGTTTGGTAAACTCAAGAAGAGGTTCGGATGAAGTTCTCTCGATACCTTATCTGGAATTTCTTGAAGATGTTCCTCATCGTGGTGTGCGGGGCCATTCTCATCTTTGTTGTGATTGACTTTGTTGGTAATATCAAGACTTGGCTTGCCCGTGACATGAAGGCTGTAGCCGATTATTACTTGAGTTATCTCCCGTATATTTTGTATTTGATTACTCCGGTTGCTTTGTTTATTGCGGTTCTCGCTTCGGTGGGCAATATGGCGCGTCACCTTGAAATGAGTGCGATGCAGAGCTCTGGGCAAAGTCCGTTCAAGACGCTTCTGCCGATATTCTTCTTGGGCATTCTCATGTCGATTGGTTCGTACGAAATGAGCGAACACTGGCTCCCGGATGCAAACCACAAGCGTTTTGAAATTATGGAAACCAATGCGCAAAAACGTAAGAATCCGCGCATCAAGGAAAAACAAGACTTTACGTTTATCGATAGCGAAAAGAACAGCTGGTTCTTTAAGCATTACTCCGGTAAGAACAAAATAGGCCGAGATGTTGTTCTGCTTGTACGCGATCGTGGGCGCTTGGTCGAACGTTACGATGTTCGTGCAATCCGCTGGATCGAAAAAGATTCGGTGACTAAGGCGGGGTTCTGGCGCTTTGAAAACGGCTTCCATCGCGTGTTCAACAAAGATGGTTCTGTCGAAGTTTCGCAAGTTCGCATGGAAAGCATGAAGGGTAAAGTCAATACGCACCCCAATGACCTCATCAACGAAAGGCAACTCGCTGACGAAATGGATTCCAAAATGGTCAAGGAGCGCATCAACGTGCTGCGCCGTTCGGGCGAAGATACCCGTGCCATGGAGACTGCGCTCCAGTTCAAATATTCTGCGCATTGGATGAACTTGATTGTGCTTTTGATCGGGGCGGCGCTTTGCCACCGTTATAGCCGTTCTGGGGGCCTTTCCCAAAAATTCGGTGTTGGTCTGTTGCTCGTTTTTAGCTATTATATTCTAGAGAGAATAGGCCTTAAAATGGGTGAAAATGGGGCTTTGTCGCCGTTCTGGGCGGCGTGGAACAGTCACTTTATTTATGCCGGTCTCGCGTTTGTCATGTTATACCGATCATTCCGCTTGTAGAGGGTTTTAAATGTCCGTGTCTGAAATTTTGTTTGTGGTTGCTGGTGCGTTGCTAGGTCTCGCTTTTCAGGGGGGGATGTTTCTGTTCCTTATCCCGTTTGCGGTTGTTGCTTTTTCGCTTGCTTGTATGAACCGCCCGAATGTTCCGCCGAACACATCTGTACTTCCGGTTATCAAGAGCAATAAACGTTCGACAGCGCTTACGCCGGTGGTCTCTCCGGATCTCCGTAATGAGTTTACGAACGACGTCAAAATGGATACGAACGAGCCGAACTCTTCGCTCCGTGTCAATCAGGTATGGGCGCGTGCAAACTCGGATGTCGATAAAGCATTTGCCGATATTTTGCGTTGCCTCAAGGTGCTTATGCCGCAGGCGAATACGCTTACCATCTTTACGAGTGGCGGGAGCGCGAACGAACTTCGCTTGAGAACGTTCCAAAGCGATATTCCTAATATCATTGACGCAAGTGCAAAAATTACAGAAAATATGGGCATCTTGAGCCAGCTCTTGCGCCCAGAAGTTTCACGCATTTTGGAAGGCGATTTGCTTGTCGGAAAGCGCCTCACGTATTACATTGAAAATCGTCAAATTCGGTCTTTGGTGGGTGTCCCGCTGCTTGACCGCGATGAACGCCGCCTTGGTGTTTTGCTTGTGGACTCGCTGCACCCGAATGCATTTACGGCCGCCGAAGCGCAGGCGCTTACGTTCATTGCTCATGCAATGTACATGGTGAGCTTCAAGAGCTTTATCTCGGCACAGAACTACATTGAACAGCAACAGTTCAGTACGCTTTACCATTACCAGCGCAAGTTCTTCCAGACGATGTCTGTGAAGGATATTTACAAACAAATGTTTGAATACGTTAAGGAAAACATGCCGTTTGACCGCTTGACGATTCTTTTGCTCGACAAGCCGAAAGAAGGGACTGGCCGCGTGATTTACTGCGTGGGCATGGATTCCGAACAGTTTGTCGATAAACAATTTACCTTGTCTGATAAGGGAATTTTTGTCCTTGCTCTTATGAGGAACCGCCCGGTATTCCGCTCGTTCAATTCGGGCTATGCCGATTATGTGCCGCGTTTGAATGATTCCGAAAAGCGCAATATGGAACTTCGTCAGTTGTTTGTAATGCCGGTATCGTCGGAACCGGATTCCAAGACTGCTGAACTTGCCATTTGCCTTGAAAGCCGCTACAACAACCGCTATCAGGAACACGAAAAGAAATTGCTCAAGGCATTCGCGGGCGTTGCCGGTTTTGCCTATGCTCGCGCCTGCCAGTTCGAAAAGGGCAAGGACCTCGCTACTCGCGATGGCTTAACGGGGCTCATGAACCACCGCTCTTTGCAGGAAGCTCTCCGCACAGAAAAAGTTCGCGCAGACCGCAAAAAGTATAACATTGGCGTCTTGATGATGGATATTGACCATTTCAAACGTGTAAACGATACGTATGGTCACCCGATCGGCGATGTTGTTATTAAAGGAATTGCCAATGCGATTAGCGGCGAAATCCGTAAAGAAATTGATGTCGTTGCGCGCTATGGCGGTGAAGAATTTGTGGTCGCTCTTATCGATACGACTCCGGAAGGCATGATTGAAACGGCTGAACGTATTCGTAAGGCTGTGGGCAAGCTTGAATTCAACGTGCACTTGACGGATCCGCTCCGCGTGACGGTGAGCATTGGCGCCTTCCTTGTGGAACCGGAATTTGCGGATATGAAGAAGGCTGTTAATAATGCTGACCAAGCGCTTTATAAGGCTAAGGAAGGCGGGCGCAATCAGGTCGTTCAATTTGAAAAAATTGAAACGGATGCGGTGTGATTTAGACGAAAGAACGGCTCTACGAGCCTACAGACGAAAGACGAAAGAACGCCGCTGCGTGGCTATAGACGAAAGAGGTCAGGTATTGAATGTATCACGAGCTTTGGGGGCCGTCATTCTGACGACCAACGGGAGGATGAATCCAGTTAAGTTCTGCATGCAATAAATTTCACTGGATCCTTCGGGATTACCCCTCAGGATGACGATTTCATTTTTACTGTTTACTAACCACTAACCACTGTCTACTTCTAACTTCTAACTTCCTACTTCTAACTTCCTACTTCCCACTTCTAACTTCCTACTTCCTACTAACCTATGTTCACTGCTATTGATTGGATAGTTCTCTTCGCTTACTTGCTCCTCTCGCTTGCGATTGGACTCTGGGTTTCTCGCGGCAACAAGAACCTCAAGGAATATATGTTCGGCGGTGGCTCCATGCCGTGGGTGGCCGTGGGCATCAGCCTAATCGCGACATCCGTGAGTGCAACGACGTTCCTGGGCGCGCCTGCCGACGTCTATGGCGACGACATGACGTTTTTGATGTTCCAGATTGGCGCCTTGCTCAGCATTTTCGTGGTGGGTTTTGTGTTCATTCCGCGATTCCGCACGTCGGGCATTTCCAGCGCTTATGAACTTTTCGAAGTGCGTTTCGGGAGCAAGTCGGTGCGCCGCTTGGCTGCGATTTTTTACTGCTTGCATTTGCTGCTCCGCACGGGAATTTTACTTTATGCGCCATCGCTTGTGCTTGCGCAGATTTTGCACATCGACTTGAAACTTGCAATTATCGTCTCGGCGGCGGTCGCCATTTTCTACACGTGGTTTGGCGGCATCAAGGCGGTCATCTGGACCGATGTTATGCAGTTTGTGGTGTTCTTTGGCGGTGGCGCGTTGGTGCTTTTGCTTATTGCAAATGCAGTGGGTGGCTTTGGCGAAATGGCAACTCTCGCAAGCGAAGCGGGCAAGACGCGTTGGTGGAATGCGTCGATGGATGTTTCTAATGCGCGCACGCTCATCTCGGCGGGTTTTGCGTATGCCATTCTTGAAATCGCCATTCGCGGTTGTGATCAGCAGTTCGTGCAGCGCTACCTCAGCTGCAAGGACGTGAAGGCGGCGAACCGTTCAAGCATCCTTTCGATGGTGCTCGGTTGCGCGGTCTCGATTCTCTTTTATTGGGTGGGCGCCGCTCTTTATGTTTATTACAACGTTTCGAAAGTGGCTACAGTTCCGGCGGGCATCGGGCAGAATGACGTATTCCCGTACTTTATCGTGAACGGGCTTCCGGTCGGTGTGACGGGCTTGATTGTCGCTGCGATTTGTGCGGCGGCCATGAGTAGCCTTTCGGGTGCCATCAATTCGCTTAGCAATACTTCGGAACACGATTTTCTCGGTTGGGATGAATCCGCGGGAATGGGCGGTCTCAAGCGCGCTAAAATCTGGACGGTTATTTGGGGCGTGCTCGGCGTGTTCTTTGCGCTATTCGCGGCAACGCAGCAGGGGAGCCTCCTCAAGAACGCCCTCTTCTTTACAGGACTCTTTACCGGCCCGCTCCTTGGCATGTTCCTCCTCGCGTTCTTCGTGAAGAATCTCAAAAGCTGGCAAGTCATTACCGCCGTTATTTGCGGCATGGTAAGCCTCGTACTTATCCAGGGAATCCCTGCATTTCATGTGCCTGCGGTTTTTGAAAAAACGTTCAGCTGGCCGTGGATGCCCTTCATCAGCATGACCACGACAATTGTGGTGGCGGTGGTGTTGAAGTTTGTGTCGCCCCTTGTTTGCGCAAAACGCGGATGATAGTTCTTTATTTCTTAATCAGTATTCCTTTTATAGCGTTGTTTGTACTGCTTGTAAAGGCTCATGATTATGTCACGGATAAGAAATGGGATTTTGTATTGCTTCTTTTACGGCTATTGAGTAGTGTCGTTGTATTGGGATCTTTTGGTGGTCCCATTTTGGTCAGTATATATTTGACAAATCTGGTAGATCCGGATTTTGTTTATGGGGTGCGGTGGTATAGTTCTACTATAGTCTTTTTAGGGAATATGATATATACTTTTATTTATGTTTACAAGCATAATAGAGTTTTGTGGTGAACAAGGTCGGAAAAGATTACCAAAACTCGCTCTAATTAGCCACTTTTGGAAAAGATTTTTTTAGAGATTGCAAATCGCGTCTTTGCCGTAAAGTTTATTTTTCCGAATTGCGGTAACGAAATTAAGTAGTTTATCGTAGAATGAATTCCGCAGGATTACCCACTTGCGGATTTTTTTATACATTATGTTTTGTATGATTAAGAATTTGTTTTTAATATCGCTGTCTGTTCTGCTCTCATCGTGCTTTAGTTATTATGACAAAGCAGAACGATTGGCTGTGATGGGAATTATTGATAGTGATAATGATAGAAAAAATAATTATGATCTCGGTGAAACCTTAGATTATACGTTGGTGTACCGGTTTAATGGAGATACTGCTGATGTTCCTATTCTGTTGATGGTTGAAAAGGATGAAAATGGTGCTGTTCAAAAAGTGATAAAAAGATTTTTTCGAGGCTTTTGTAATGTGGTATTTCCTGCTATGGATGTGTTTGGTTGTGGATACATTTTGAGAGGTAAAGTTAATGTGGAAGTATTTCTGAAAAGTGTAGTAACGGGGCACAGTATTTTGTTAGCGAAAAAGACTATTGATATGGATGCCTATTATCGTTCTGTTTTACTCACGCAGGTATATTTGGGGACTGATACTGCAAAATATAGAAACAGGTTGAATTTTAATATTGATTGGAGTAAAATGAAGCCGATTGTATTTGAAGGTGCAAATGATACTCTTTACCATTATACTGCATGGTATTGGGATAAAAGAGAAAAGTATGAAAACAATCTCATTGAAGACCGATTTTTTGTTGAAATTCCATAATTTTTTTTATTTTAATGTAAAATTTCAAAAAAAGGATTTAACATGAAATTTAAAATTATTATTGTTGAAGCTTTCCTTTTTATTCCATGGGCTTATAGAAATTATTGGTCTTATTGATATGGTTAAATGTTTATTTCTGATAGTATTGTCCTTTTTACTAACGTCCTGCTTTTATTACAATAATGCTGAACGGATGTTTGTTTGGGGCTATTTAGATGGCCCCAGAGAGATTTTCGATGATTATTCTTTAGAATATGTTCTTAATGATAAAAATGTAAGTCCAGACTTTTATATGACTTATCGGGATTTAAATTATGATTGGAATGAAAATGGTCGAATAAAAGCTTTTGAAAAAAAAATACTGTAATAGGCGATTCTCTGGCAGTGATGTTTTTAATTGTGGCTCTCCGTTGACGGGTAAAGCCAACTTTGATATTTTTTTAAAGAATGAAAAAAATGGAAACCGTATTTTGCTTGCTAAAAAGACCATTAATATGGATGGCTATTTTCGATCTGTTTTGTTAACGCAAGTGTATTTTGGAACTGATAAAGAGCAATACAAGTATAGAACCGATCGTAATATTGATTGGAATAAAGTGGAGCCAATCGTTTTTCCAAATACAAACGATACTCTTTATCATTATACCGCATGGTATTGGGATAAAAGAGATTCTTATGAAAAATATTCCCCAAACGAAAAATATTTTGTAGAAATCCCGTAAATATTATTTTTCTGAATTGCAACTAAGAAATTAAGTAGTTTATCGTTGAATGAATTCCGCAGGGATGATTCGCCTGCGTTTTTTTTTTGTGGATGTTTTGAAAAAGGAGAAATATATGCAGAACAAGGTCTCGTACATCGTTATCATTGTACTTGCTTTCGTGTGCCTGATTCTTTCGATGAAACTCGGGCGTGATGACCTGGCGAACAAGGGGGATGCTGCGGCATCGACAGCTCCTGAGGTTGCGAGCGAACAGGCTAAAGTCAAGGACGGCTGGAATGTCATTTCTCTTTCGACGAGCGAACAAGAAATGTTTCTCGCTGACGAGTATAAGATAACGTTCAAGATTGTTCAAAAGCATAAGGAAAAGAGCCGCGCTTTTAGCTTGCTGAACGAAAGCCGAGAAAAGGTTCTTTTGATGCTCAAGGAATTGAATGTCGATAAATCAAACTACGATCTCTATTCGATGAGCATTTCTAGTGATTTCGAACGTCGCAACAATGGCAAGAGGGTTAAGGTGGGCTATGATGCCAGACAGGGAGTCGAGATAAAGCTTCCGAACAAGTCCCTTAGCGATGCGGTTGGGCGTAAACTTGCAACTCTTGATTTTATTGATGATTTTGAGACAGTTGGCGTATTGAAAAATGCGGATTCGTTAGAGGTTGAAACGATAAAGCGTACATGTAAGAAAGTGCTGAAACAGGCCGATGTATATGCCCGGAGCGTCGGGGCTACGGCGGGGAGAATTCTAGCTGCCGAAGGCAATTCCAACGTTAAAGAGTATGCTAGCTATTCGGATTCTGTTGGCATCCGCGCAGAATTGAATGTGTCTGTGCAGCTAAAGGGACGTGATGAACCCAAGCAATCTTATGTCCAGGTGAGTCAGGAAGAATCGAAGAAATTCTTGGCGGATCTGTTTACGATTTCTGCAGGGGCTGTCGTAGATGGCGATGACAGAGAGAAAATTTACGGTCAGGTGGGGCTTGTGAAGGATTCCATTGTGGCTCTTGCCAGAAATCTGGGTGTCGCGGAATCTGAAATAGATGTCCATACGGCAAGGATAGGTATTAAATCCCGATGGGAATTTACGAACAACGAGTCTAAAAAGAATCGTTTTAGGGCTCGCCAGTTTGTGACCGTCAGTTTTACGTCCAAGCAGGATGCGGCCGCATTCTTGGCGGAAGTCGGTGGCGCCGAAAATGTGACTGTTGGTGATGTTCGTTCTGTATTGAAAAATCGCGATTCTCTTGAGGTCCTCGTGACTGAAATTGCTGGGCGTAAGGCCATGGCTCGTGCGCATGCGATTGCCGAAGGCTTTGGTGGCAAGGTGGGCGATGTCGTGTATGTGGGGAACAACACGTCTTACGATTACAATGTGGTTAACGAGATTTCTTATGAATCCAGTGCTAGAGGCAAGAGCGTGCTTGGGAACAGCCGTGGAATTTCGAATGGCGCTTATTTTGATGGAGGTTTGGCCGGTCTTTTGGGGGGTGCCGATGTTTCGGGCATGATTGCCGATTCCGTCGAGGTCAGTTCTCGCGTCAATGTGATTGCGGAACTCAAGTAATGTGGTCTTTCGTCTAGAAAATGACTATTTTAAGTTCATAAAAGTTGAACCAATAAAAAAGGGGTAAAATGATGATGCAAAAAATGCTCAATATCATCTATCTCATCGTTCTTGTTGTGTGCGTGTGCTTGATTATTCGCGTATTCAATGCGCAACCGGCAAGCGTTCCTGCAGTTACAACCTCCAATGCCAATGGCACTACGGCAATCGATGTGCCGCACATCGAAGTCTCGGCGTCCGAAACCAAGAAGTTTGCCGCCGACAAGTTCGAGATGGGCTTTAGCCTCGAAATCCGCGGTAAGGATAAAGAAGCTGTTTCCAAGCGCTTGGCGGAACGCCGCTCGGTGATTTTCGAGAATGTGAAATCGCTCGACATTCCGCAATCGGACGTGGAACAGAACAGCATTGACATTCGCAAGGAATGGTCTTATCGCAACAGCAAGCGCGAACTCGTTGGCTATGTGGCCACGCAGAATTTTGTGATTACGGTGAACCGAAAGATTGATGCTGCTGCTCTTGTGCAGGCTCTTTCTTCGGAAGCGGATGTTGAAATTCATCGCACGTCGGCACAGCTCAAGGACGTGGATGGCGTGCAATCTAAGGTCATCAAGGCTGTAGGCGAGAAGGCTAAGGCCAAAGCAAAGGATTACGCCGAAGGCGTTGGGGCAAAGATTGGCCGCGTGTTGCAAATCAATGGCGAAGGCGGCGGAGTTTACTACAGGCCAATGCGCTTGCGCACGAATGGCGTTATGATGGCGAAAAGCGTGATGATGGATGGCGCTGCAGAAGCTGTTCCCGACGAAAGCGCTATTGCTGATTCCGTCGAGGTCAGCGCTTCTGTTCAAGTTGTTTTTGAACTAAAGTAATTCTAACAAACTATTTTCGTAATCTTGGGCAGCCTTTTCGAGGGCTGCCTTTGGCATATCCGGGCCGCAGCCGTAAATGCCAAACGGTTTAAACCACTTCATGCCTGCTGCATTTGCGGTCATTTCGAACGGGATGAGCATTTCTTCGGCGGTGTAGCGGTTTAGGCCTTCGTGGGTGTAGTGCTCGGCGGCGGCGCCTGCGGTAAAGACTACGCGAACGGGCATGCCTTTCAAGAAGTTGTCGGCGCTGTACACGATCGGGCTCATGACTTGGTCTTGCCAGTCGCGCAAACTTGCCGGGCTGTTATACCAATATATAGGGAACTGCCAAACAATTGCTTTCGATTCGCGGAGCAATTTTTTTTCGGCTTCCAAGTCGAAGTAACCATTAACCCTGATTTTGTCAAGGTGGTGAAACACAAAATTGGGATTTTTTCTGTTGATATCCACTAAGTGTTTGTTGAACATGGAGTTAGAAATGTTCGGATGCGATAGAAGAATTGTGATTTGATTGTTCATTATTTTTTTTCTGTTGATAAGTTGAGGAAATATTATAAAAAAATTACATAATACGTGCGAAAAATCTTCCAAAATGGTCCGTTATTTATTATACTTGTAGTGTGGTTGATCTACATCTTGTGGGGGTGGTTCGACCTCAAGCACAAGATATAGTAAAATCGGAGGATTTTGACTATATTTGTGAAAAAGGGAATTGAAGGTTTTTTTGTAGATGATTTTTACTGTCAAGAAGCGCGACGGCCGCGAAATGCCGTTCAATATCGAGAAGATTGCAGACGCTGTAATCAAAGCGTTTAGAGCCTCTGGCGAATTGGATGAACAGATTAAGGCCGCCCAAGCGCAAATGAATTTGCTTGGAAACGACGACCTTCTTACAAACGCTGCCCTCAAGGTTGCAGCCGAAGCTGTTGGGCATCTCGAAGCCGAAAACAAGACCAAGCCGGACATTGAAGAAATCCAGGACGCCGTTGAAAAGGCTTTGACCGAAGGTGGTTACGCCGATACTGCTAAGAGCTATATCTTGTATCGTGCCGAACGTACCCGCGTGCGCGAAGTCAATACTCGCCTCATGCAGACGCTTCATGACATTACGTTCAGCTCCGCCAAGGAATCTGACCTCAAGCGCGAAAACGCTAATATCGACGGCGATACCGCTATGGGTACGATGCTCAAGTATGGTAGCGAATCCGCTAAGCATTTCTACACGATGATGATGCTCAAGCCGGAACACAGCCGCGCCCACATGGATGGCGACATTCACATCCATGACCTTGACTTCTATTCTTTGACGATGACTTGCTGCCAAATTGACCTCATTAAGTTGTTCAAGAATGGCTTCAATACGGGTCATGGTCACTTGCGCGAACCGAAGGATATTCGCAGTTACGCCGCTCTTGCTGCAATCGCCATTCAGAGTAACCAGAACGATCAGCATGGTGGACAGTCCGTGCCGAACTTTGATTACGCTATGGCCGATGGCGTTCGCATCACGTATCGCAAGGCTTACCTTTCGAACATGGTGAAGGCGCTTATCCTTTTGACGGGCAAGACCGAAGAAGAAATTTTGCCGGTGGTGAAAAAGCTTCACACTGAAATGGCCGAAATGGGCATGGTCGCAACGCTTGTGCCGAATGAAAAGTTCCAGACAACTGAAGTCCACGAACTTTCCAAAACTTATGACGCCGAAACGGTGAAGAACGCCCAGAAGTTTGCCGAAAAGATGGCTTTCGAAGAAACTGACAAGGCCACTTTCCAGGCTATGGAAGCTTTCGTGCACAACTTGAACTCCATGCACAGCCGTGCCGGTGCCCAGACTCCGTTTAGCAGCATCAACTACGGTATGTGTACGGAACCTGAAGCCCGCATGGTCATGAAGAACTTGCTCCTCACGACTGAAGAAGGCCTCGGCGGTGGCGAAACGGCTATCTTCCCGATCCAGATTTTCCGCGTCAAGGACGGCATCAACCTGAATCCGGGCGAACCGAACTACGACTTGTTCAAGCTTGCCTGCCGCGTGAGCGCCAAGCGCCTGTTCCCGAACTTCAGCTTCCAGGACGCTCCGTACAACCTGCAGTACTACAAGCCGGGCCATCCGGAAACCGAAATTTCGTACATGGGCTGCCGTACCCGCGTGATTGGTAACCATTACGATCCGAGCCGCGAAATCTCTTATGGCCGTGGCAACTTGAGCTTTACCTCGATTAACCTCCCGCGTATCGCTATCAAGATGAAGTCCGTCGATTTGTTCTTCAAGGAACTCGACCGCATGATGCAACTCGTGAGCGACCAGCTCATGGAACGCTTTGCTGTGCAGAGCCGCCGCAAGGTGAAAAACTTCCCGTTCCTCATGGGACAGGGCGTGTGGATTGATTCAGACAAGCTCGGCTGGGAAGATACCGTGGGCGAAGTCATCAAGCATGGTACGCTTTCCATTGGCTTTATCGGCCTTGCCGAAACGCTCGTGATGCTTACGGGCAAGCACCACGGCGAATCCGAAGCTTCACAGGAACTCGGCCTTAAGATTATCGGTCACATGCGCGAATTCTGCGACAAGGAATCCGAACGCTTGGGCCTCAACTTCAGCTTGCTTGCAACACCTGCTGAAGGCCTCTCGGGCCGCTTTGTGCGCATGGACAAGAAGAAGTTCGGCATTATCCCGGGCGTTACCGACCGCGATTACTATACGAACTCTTTCCACGTGCCGGTTTACTATAGAATCTCGGCTTTCAAGAAGCTCTCGCTGGAAGCTCCGTACCACGCGCTCACGAACGCTGGCCACATCAGCTACATCGAACTCGATGGCGACCCGACGCAGAATCTGGATGCTTTCGAAAAGATCGTGAAGCACATGGCAAAGGTCGGAATCGGTTACGGTTCTATCAACCACCCTGTCGATCGCGACCCGGTTTGCGGATTCGTGGGCGTGATTGGCGATGTGTGCCCGCGCTGCGGACGTAGTGAAGGCCATGCCATCTCTTGCGAAAAGCTCGCTGAACTTAGAAAGAAATTCCCCGGAATGCCCGCATTCAGAGGGATTAGATAATGAGTTAATCGTTCTGAGTTACTAGTTACTAGAAATTCGGAACTTAGATTTTGTGTCATCCTGAGCGTAGGGCATAGCCCGAAGTCGAAGGATCCAGTTGATTCTTGGATTGCTCAGAATGGCTCGAAGAACTGCGGCGAAGCCGCAATCAAGGAGTACAGAAAAATGTCTGAAAAGGAAATGTCTCAGTATGGAGAAGGAATCGGATTCGAACGTATCCGTCGCATTACGGGTTATCTCGTTGGTACAGTCGACCGCTTCAACAACGCTAAGCGCGCCGAAGTCAACGATCGCGTAAAGCACGGCGTGTAAGATGGATGATTATCCTCCACTGCGGATTGCAGGGATTGAGCCCGAATCATTCGTGGACGGTCCCGGTATCCGTTTGACTGTGTTTACCCAGGGCTGCCACCACAATTGCCCAGGGTGCCAGAATCCGCAGACTCATGATTTTGAGGGCGGGCACTTTATCGAGCGCGAAGCGATCATCACGATGATCAAGGAAAATCCGTTGCTCGATGGCGTGACGTTTAGCGGAGGCGATCCGATGGACCAGGCGGCGGCACTTGTTCCGCTTGCACGCGAAATCAAGGAACGCGGTCTCAATCTCGTGATTTTCACGGGATACACGTACGAACAGCTGATGAAGCTTACGCCCGAAAAGCCGGAGCTCTTTGAATTGCTCTCGTTTGCGGATATCCTCATTGACGGTCCGTTTGTCATGGCGAAAAAGTCGCTGGACATCAAGTTCAGAGGTTCTTGGAACCAGCGCATTATCGATGTGCAAAAGAGCCTTGTCGAAGGCCATGTGGTCATCCATCAGATTCAACTGGACGAGATGGCGGAACACCCCGACAGGGAATACAATACATAAGCGCGATGGGCGAGGGCGGTAAATGCCTGCGAAAATCGTGAATGTAAAAAGGACGAGTTCTGCTCGTCCTTTTGCGTTATGGGAGAATTTGGTCTTTGGTCAGATTGAATCTGAGGATTAGTGTTTCCAAAGGGACCCCATCTTTGAAAAGGGCCCTAGCTGTTTCTAGCTTTTCGGCTTCGGCCTTGGTGAGTTCGTCACGTACCTTTTGTGTTTCCGCTCGGGCTTCGGCAAGTTCTTTGCGAAATTCATCGCCGGCACTCACAAAACCATATTTCTGTCCTATGCTTACGAATGCCATTTCTAACTCCTTGAGTTGTTCTTCATTGAGGTACTTTAAAGCTACATTCGTTATGGAAAATAATCAAGTAGGCCTATTGTTGGGCTTGGGGGGGGCTGATGATTAGGAAAAAACGATGGAATTTGTGTCTTTGATACAATGTCGAAGGATTTTTCCGGAACAGACCTTTATATCGAGGATGAGGAATAATCTATATTACAAGTAATAAAGGAGCCCGTTATGACATATACATTTTTGAAGCTTGCTGAAGAAGTTCTTGAAGAAGCCAAAAAGCGCGAGAACATCCAAGCACTTTCCCATGTGGAAATATGGGAAAAGGCTGAAAAATATGGAATTCAAAACAAGTGTAGTTCCTCTGGTAAAACGCCTTGGCAATCCATCTGCGCTCAAATATATGTGGATATGAAGGATAACGCTAAAACTATTTTTGCAAAAATTGGTACGCGGCCTGTGCGTTTTGCTCTTAAGAAATATGTTGAAAATGGTGTAAAGATTACTGACATAGAACAAAAAATAAAACAGCCTAAGACAATATTTTCGGAACGGGATTTACATCCGCTTTTGACGAAGTTTGTTTATTCGAATTCGCATTTTCATTGTTATGCAAAGACTATTTATCATGAGACTTCAGCCAAACATAAGATTGGGCGAAATCATTGGTTGCATCCGGATTTGATGGCCGTCTATTTCCCGTTTGATTCGTATCAAACAGGAACACTGGATATAATTAAGTCTTTTTATGAGTCAAAAATGAAATTGTTCTCATTTGAGATGAAAAAAGAAATCACTAGCTCGACTCTTCGTGAGTATTATTTCCAAGCGGTTTCTAATTCTAGTTGGGCTAACGAAGGCTATTTGGTCGCTTTGAAATTTGATCAAGATGATGATTTTCGTGAAGAAATGCAACGCCTTAACAATTCTTTCGGCATAGGCTTTATCCAACTCGACGCAACGAATGTGGAACAAAGTAGTGTTCTAATTCCTGCTAAAATCCATGAACAAATTGATTGGGATTCTCTTGATCGTCTTATTGAGGAAAATCCTGATGTCAAGAATTTCGTCGACTCCATTAATGGGGATGTTCTGCTTCAAAAGGTAAAGAATAAGAACGAATATGATGAAATCTTCGATAACTCCAAGATGGAAAAGTGGATTAAGGACAAGGGAATTGAATAGCGACTATTGTCTGACAAAAGTTAATTAGCTATATTTGTTATCAAAAGTTCCCACGGCGCCTCTTAACAATGCGTACCACGGTGGGACTTCGCTTTTTTGGCTTTGTCTTTAGATTTGCTGTCGAAATTTTCGGTTGCCAATTCTCCACCAAGCTGGTGGAGTTTTTCGAAAGTGGGGCAAATGCAAAATTGTTCGGCAAAAACGTACAACCCTCTTGACGATAGTTTTCCGATAGCCTATATTTAGTGTACGGATGAGCAAATGTGTTGCTCTGCAAACAACAAAAGCCCCGCTGTTTTCAGCATGTCTGCGGGGAGGAGTTAAAAGATGAAGAATGATGTGAAAAATGGTGGTGTCGGCATTTGGCTTGACGAAATTGTTCCTTGTCTCAAGGATACCGAAACTGGCGAAATCAAGGAAACGGTTGTATTTAAAATCGAAAGTCGTTCATTCCTGAAAAAATTCAACGAAAAGAATGGTTGGGGAATCAATTGGATAGAAATTCCCGATAATGTTGATGTCTTTGCCCTTGCGTTGAAGGAAAATAACGAAATTCAGGGACTTGTCGGAGTGAAAAACGACAAAAATTCTGTTGCGGCATTTATCCATTGGGCATGTACCGCACCTCGCAATAATAAGCGATTGAGTGGATCGCAAAAATACATTGGGGTTGGAGGGCATCTGTTTGCCATTGCTGCTGATAAGTCGATTCAGTGGGGATATCAAGGCGCAATTCACGGCTTTGCCCTTAACAAAGAACTTCTTAATCACTATATTGAAGTATTAGGAGCCATATTTTTAGGGGCTTTGCACGAATATCAATTTTTCGTGAACGAAAAATCGGCAAAACATCTTTTGGAGACTTACACCTATGAATGGAACTAAGGGACCTGTCATTCTGGCGGAATCCATGGAGGCGTATAGGGCCACTCCTGACCCGTACAAAGATGCTCCTTCAATGCATGTGAACTTATTGGAGTTGTCTCGTTATGCAGAAAGAATCGGAAAGCCGATGTGCGAACTGACTAAGGAAGAAATAGACCAATTCCGGTTGTAATTGATCTCGTCTGCCCTCTTTCTTGATTATATTTATCACATGGTTATGGATATGTTTGGGAAGAATGTTTTGGCGACTACTGTTGTCGCTGCGTCGGCTTTGACTGTATCGGCGTTTGCGGCGGGTAAGGTTGCTTGCGTTGGCAATAGTATCACGTATGGTTACGGGATTGAGTCTTGGCCGGACCAGACGAGTTATCCGCATCATTTGCAGGGGATGCTGCGCGAAAATGCGCTGAGTGATACGGTCGAAAATTTTGGCGTGAGTGGGCTTACGGTCCGCAAGGATGATCAGGCTTCGTATTGGAAAGGTTACCGCTTTGCGCCGGCGATTGAATTTGCGGCAGATACGGTTATCATTGAGCTTGGTACAAACGATTCGAAGGCTTACACGACTTGGAATTCTCCGGCGCAGAATGCGGCCGTCGATTCGGCGATTACGGCTGATTTTGAAGCGTTGATTGATACGTTCCAGGTGAAGTCAAAGCCGCATGTCTTTATTTGCTTGGCGCCTTATGTGAACAACGTAGAATGGAATATCCTCGATACCGCGGTCGTGAACCGTGTGAACCCGGCGATTTTGCGGGCGGGGCTCGAAAAGGGTGTGAATGTCATCGACTTGCATTCGCGTTTTAGCGCTCTCGAAAATCCGGGCTGGTACTTGTCGGATTTGGTGCATCCGTCTGTCGAAGGCGCAAAGCACTTGGCAGAAATTGTGTATGCCCATTTGCAAATGGATACGTTGCATGTAACGCAAGATGGCTCGACGCTCAAGGCGCCGAAGGGCTTTGGATTCCAGTGGTACAAGGACGGACGCCTCTTGGATGGCGACACGCTTGAAACGCTTACTGTTTCGAGTGTTGGCAAGTACAAGGTCTCTGTGAAAATTGACGAAAAAAGTTTGTCACGGATTGTGACAGAAACGCTTGATTTGCAGGAGCGAACTGCGTTGAAGCCGAATGCTCGCGTTAGTGAAAAAGCTTCAGTGAATTCGTCTCGTTACTTAGAACAACGTTTTGACGCTCGTGGTCGCGCTTTGAAAACACAAAGCTCGTTCCAGAAAGTTTATATTAAACGGCTCTAGCCTAATTTTTCGGTGAGTCTTGTGTACCGGCGAGTGCTGCGGTTGTTGCGCACGGCTTGGTAGAATGCACCGGGAGCTGACAAAATCCACACATGACCTTTGGCACGCGTAATCGCGGTGTAGATGAGGTTCCGCTGCAGCATAATGCTGTGGCTTGAATCGAGCACGACGATGACGGCGGGGTATTCGCTACCTTGGCTTTTGTGGATGGTGCAGGCGTACGCAAGGATGAGCTCTTCGACTTCATCGGGCTCGTAATCGACAGTCTTGTCGTCGTAAAAAACCGTGATCTTTTTTGTTTCCTTGCCGATTTTGTAGATGATGCCGACGTCGCCGTTGAACACGTTCTTGTCGTAGTTGTTGCGGATTTGCATCACGCGGTCGCCTGTGCTCCAGTTGCCGCTTGCAATTTTGATGCGTTCCTTGCCGGGATTCAGAAGGTCTTGCAAGAAGTTGTTCAGCTCGTAAATGCCGAGAGGTCCTTTGCGCATTGGCGTGAGGAGCTGCATCTCTTGCGTATCGATATCGAGCTTTTCTTTGATGCCAAATGTGACGAGGCGGGCAATGATGTCTTTAGCTTCATCGGCCGACTCGTAAGGCAAAAAGTGGAAGTTCGTGCCTTCGATGGGCGAGGGGCAAATGCCTTGGTTGATTTTGGCAGCTTTGTCGGCGATGTCGTTTCCGCCGGCCTGGCGGAAAATGTGCTGAAGGCGGGTGCTCGGAATCTTGGGGCAACGCAACAAGTCGTTCAGCACATTGCCTGCTCCCACGCTGGGGAGCTGGTCGGCATCGCCTACGAGAACAATTCGCGCGTTGAGTGGCGTCGCTTCGAGGAGCGACGCGGCAAGCCACGTATCGACCATACTGAATTCATCAACGATGAGCAAATTGCATTGGAGCTTATTGTTTTCGTCGCGGTGGAACTTGCCCGAAATCGGATCTACTTCGAGCAATCGGTGGATTGTGCGGGCTTTTTCGCCACAGCATTCGCCCATGCGCTTGGCGGCGCGCCCCGTTGGGGCCGTGAGGCTTACGCATTCTTCCATTTGGCGGGCGAGATACAAAATCCCCTTAAGGATTGTTGTCTTGCCGGTGCCTGGGCCGCCTGTGATAATCGAAATCTTTCGCGATAGCGCCATCTGGATGGCTCGCCTTTGAATTGGATCAAAGCTGAACTTGTGTTCGCGTTCCCACTGCGCAAGAGCGTTTTCGAAGCCTTCCGTTGAAAGTTCGTTGTATCGCAAACGGAGCTTGATGTTGTCTGCAATGCGCTGCTCGGCATTGTAGAGTGGTGGAAAATAGCAGTCGTCGCCTTCGCGTTTGATGCGTCCGATTTCGCTTGCTTTTTCGAATTCATCGAGGAGCGTGTTGATGGCACTTTCGTCATCTTGCATTAAACGCAAATTGCGGAACGTGCGTTCCAAGAGAACGTTTTTGGGCAAGAATACATGCCCGTCGCTCACGGAAGCTTCTTGCAATGTGTAAAGTAATGCCGCTTGAAAACGCTCGGGGCTGTCTTTCGGGAATCCAACTTTCTGCGCGATTTCATCGGCTTTCAAGAATCCGATGCCCCAGACTTCTTCGCAGAGCATGTACGGGTTCTGCGTGATGCGTTCAATTGTCGCCTGCCCGAACTTGTTCCAAAGGCGTTTGGCTACACTGCCGACAATTTCGTGCTTGTACAAAAACAGCATCGTCTCGCGGCTGTGGCGCGCTTCTTGCCAACGTGCCAAAAAAGCTTCCACCTTGCGGGCGGGGAAGCCTTTGATTTTCACTTCTCGGAATTTGTCAGGATCGTTGTCTAGGATATCGGCAGTTTTATCGCCAAAAATTTCAACGATGCGTTCGGCAATTTTTTGCCCGACTCCAGGGAATTGCCCGCTTGCCAAGTATTCGACAATGTCGTTGTCTTCTGTGGCGAGGTATTCAAAAGAAGTCGCCTGGAATTGCTTTCCATATTTCGGATGCGAACCCCAGTCGCCTTCTACAGCAATCGTTTCACCGGGCTGTAAAGCGGGGAATGTTCCTGTAACGACAACGACTTTCTTGCTTTCAGCGTCGTTAAGGCGCATCACGGTAAAGCCGTTTTGCAGGCTATGAAACGTGATGCTTTTGATTGAACCTTTAACTTGCACGAATTTTGCGGCGTTTGTTTTTTGCGGCGCTTGTAAAACTTGCGAATCTCTAGTTTACTCAGCCTTCGGAATTTTTCCTTCGTCAAGGTCGGGATTCCAACGGTCGGCATTGTAACCTTCCATCTTTGAAAGCGTCTTGCCGCGAACGCAGAGGAAGAATCCGAGAATGGCAGCGTCATGGAGTGCAATCACGAGAGCTGTCTTGTAATCAAGTCCAAAACCGAGCGGAGCGCCCTTGAGATTTTCCGGGCTCACCCAGAGGATGTAATCTGCTGTAATGAACGTCATGAACATGCACGGGATAAGCGCAATCCAGAAGTTCTTCTTTTTACTGCGGAGGTAAACCGTGGCAACGCACAAACTGCAAACGGCCATGAGCTGGTTGCTCCAGCTGAAGTAGTTCCACAAGATGTTGAAGCCTTCGGGGTTCAAGTTGCTCCAAAAAATGATCACAGCGCAGAGGGCGAACATCGGAACCGTGAGGATCAAACGGTTACGCACGGAGGTCTGTTCAAGACCTGTGAGTTCTGCAATCGTAAGGCGGAGGCTGCGGAGGCTGGTGTCGCCACTTGTAATGGCAAGGATAATCACGCCCACAACTACGAGAATCGAAATCGGAGCCCAAGGAATTACTGTCGAAACGAGAACGCTCAAGACTTTCACGCCCGAAGCGCCTGTCAAAAGTTCCGGCATCTGGTGATAAATGAACATACCGCCAGCGGCCCAAATCATGCCGATTAAACCTTCGATAATCATCATGCCATAGAACGTCTGACGGCCTGTCTTTTCGGTCACTTCGGTACGAGCAACGAGCGGGCTTTGCGTGCTGTGGAAACCGCTGATGATGCCGCAAGCAATCGTTACGAAGAGCATCGGGATAATCGGCTGGCCTGCCGGATGCTTGTGGAAGTTGCTCATGATATCGCTAAAGCAGAATTCATCGAGTACGTTCAAGTTCGGGATGATGCCCACGAAAATCGCGAGCGAAGCGAGAATCAGGAGGGCGCCAAAAACCGGGTAGATGCGGCCGATAATCTTGTCAATCGGGAAGAAAGTGCTAATGAAGTAGTAGGCAAAAATGACGGCGACAGCAATCCAGAAAAGCGTCGGCGAAACGTGACTGCCAGCGAGAATCGGCGTATTCACGAGAGCTGCTGGCGTGTTGGTGAACACTGCACCGACGAGGATGAGCGCCACGGAAATGAGCGTCATTACAAGCTTTGCAGGGCCCTTGCCCAAAAACTTGCGGGAGAGCGCTGGCACATTGTAGCCGTTGTTGCGCATGCTGATCATGCCGCTGAAGTAGTCGTGTACAGCGCCGCCAAGCACGTTGCCGAGCGGGAGCAAGATGAACACGATGGCGCCAAACTTGATGCCAAGAATCACGCCAATCACAGGACCGATGCCCGCGATGTTCAAAAGTTGAATGAGAACGTTTTTCCAATGCGGCATGGGAACTCGGTCAACGCCATCGGGGTTTGCGAGAGCCGGAGTTTTTCTGTCGTCCGGTCCGAAAACGCGTTCGACGAACTTGCCGTAGGTGAAATATCCAAGGATGAGGATTGCAACACCAATTAGGAATGTTATCATTTTTTGCCTTCTTTAGTTAGTTAAAACTGTACCATCGCGTTGATGGACATGGCTATGTAGGTTTGCCAAAAATAGCTGTTGTGGTCTTTGACTCCGTTATTCTTTTTGCCAAATTCGATAGTTCCGCTATTATCCGTATTGACTGATTTATACCAGTTCTCGTAAAAACGCACGGATGGAGATAAGCAGAAAAAGTCCGTAATATAATAGCGGATGTTTGCGATTATTGCAACGGCCGAACCCTTTAAGCTGGAATCGAAAAATTCTTTGCCATTGCTAGAGGTGTTTTTTTCGATATTCATGCTGGAAAATGAGTAGCCGAGACCTACACCCACTTGGAAATATTCGGGAAAGAAAAAGTTATAGGTGGCTTCGAGTCCGAATCGCCAATAGCTTATGTCTTGTTCTTTCATTTCTTTGGGATTGTTATCGATAGAGCCCGTTGTAGACCAGTATTGGAATGATAACCCGAAAGAAAATTCGCGGATATTCACGCCGAGGTTATAGTCGGGGGTTAGAAGAATTTTATTTTGCGGAAAATTGACGATTTCTGTATTACCTTCTTTATCGGTAATTTTAAGTACTCTGGAAAAAAAATCACCGCGGTTTGCCATAATGCCAATGCCGATACTGGCATAATAAGAACGTGGCCACTGCGCAAAATCGCCTTCGCTGGGTTGCGCCCAAACAACTCCTACCCAAAAAGCTAATGCCAAAAGAATTTTTTTCATCACAATCCTCCCTTTAAAAAAGCACCCTTAATTTAGAAATTTAAGGGTGCCTTGGTATAATTTGTAATGTATTATGGCGCGTTATTCAGCGTATTTGAACATCGCGTCGATGCACTTCTTGGCTTTCACGCGCACATCTTCGTTAAGCGAGATGTGTTCTGCCTTTTCGGGGTGGCGGAGTGCTTCCAAGATGTTTTCGAGGGAGTTCGATTTCATGTACTTGCACATGCAGCAGCTACCGATAAAGTTCATGTCGGGGTGCTCGTAGTGCATGCGGGCATTGAGGCCGCATTCCGTGAGGAGCAAGATGCAACTGTCCTTGGGCTGCTGGTTGATGTAGCTGACCATTTGGCCCGTGCTTCCGACGTAGTCGCTGAGCATGGCAACCGACGGATTGCATTCCGGGTGGCTGATTACCTTGAGATTCGGGTTTTGGCTACGGAAGAACTGGATCAAATCCGGGTCGTAGTTTTCGTGAACGTAGCAGCAGCCGTTATAGAGCTTGATATCCTTCTTGACTCCGCGACGCTTCATTTCGTCGATGATGTTCTGGCCCATGAGGGCGTCCGGTACAAAGTAAATCTTGTCGGACGGGATTGTTTCGACAATGTGCATCACGTTACCGCTAGTCACGCAAACGTCGCAGGCTGCTTTCACGTCGGCGGTCGTGTTGATATAGCAAACGAACGTGTAGTCCGGATTCTGCTTGCGGAGTTCTTCGACGTCCTTGCCGGTAATGGAATCGGCGAGACTGCAACCCGTGAGCGGGCCTGGAATGATGACGTCTTTCTGCGGGTTTAAAATCTTGGCGGTTTCGCCCATGAAACGCACGGCAGAGAAGAGAATCGTCTTTTGCTGGACGGTTGTGGCGTCTTTGCTGAGTTTGAAGCTATCGCCAGTGAAGTCGGCAACGCCCAAGAGAATTTCAGGAGCGCAATAGCTGTGGGCGAGAATAACGGTGTCCTGCTGCTTTTTGAGCTCGTTGATTTCGTTGATGAGCGGGAGCATCTTTTCCACCTTTTCCATGGTGTAGGTGCAAAGGGCTGCGCCCGGCTTGACGGACTTGAGACGATTGTAAAGTTCTTCTGCTGTCATTGTTGATTCCGTGAAATGTAATTTCCTAGATGAAAGATAGTAATTTTAGTAGGAAGTAGGATGTAAGAAGTAGGAAGGGATTTAAAAGTGGTTAGTAAACAGTATGCTATAGGAAGGGCTTATAATCGCGGCTTTGCCGCCTAACTATTCCTGTCTACTGTCTACTGCCTACTGTTTACTGCGCCGCAGGCGCCGCTAGTATCCAGCCCATTCAGCGCTGATGGAGGGGCTTGCTTTGCGGATGTTTTTTTCTTCAGAAGTTTCTTCCTTGCGGGCGATGTCGCCGTTAGCGATGCGTTCCTTGATTTCGTCAAATGTTTTGGGAGGTACTGAATCTGGAGTATTGTCGCCGAGCACTTTGCAGGGGGCCGCTTCGGATTCTTTTGCCTTGTCTTTCACGGGCGTGTATTCGCGGAGCGCTTCGACGGTGTAGAATTTGTCTTCTTCGGGGCACCATGCGGTAAGCGCCTTGCCATAGCAGCAACCGGAATCAAGACCGATAAATCCGGGAATGTTCACGAAGCCTTTCTTGGCCCAATGTCCAAAGACAACAGTCTTGTTCCAAGAGACTTGTTCATACCAGGGCTTGTCATTCCAGTTGCGGATGGAAAGGAGCACTTCGGGGCTCATGTCTTCGAGGCGCGTTTTGCCCGGTTCGAGTCCGGCGTGTACGAGCAAGGCGTGCGGCGTATCGCGCCAAAGCGGCCAGTTCTTGACGGTATCGCGAATGTAGACCCATTCATCGAGCGTGAGCGCCTTGAAGCGTTTTTTCTGCTTTTCGGTCCATTGGCTTTTGGGTGTATCCATCATGCGGATGAGGTGTTCCTCGTGGTTTCCACGGACGGTCAAAATGCCAATTTCTTCGACAATGCGCATGGCGCGAAGCATGTCGGGGCCTTTGTTGATAATATCGCCGGTTTGGAAGATGGTATCGTTACCGCGGACAAATCCGAACTTGTCAATCATTTCGGAAAGCTCATCAGCACAACCATGCACATCACCGATGTAGAGAGTACGTTTCATTTTTTAGTAGACAGTAGGAAGTAGGCGGTAGGAAGTAGTTTGGTAATGGGGTCGCACTAAAGTGCTTTGGGCTCGCTTCGCTTTGGGGTAAGGGGTCGCTTCGATGATAGACGAAAGACGATAGACGAAAGACGAATAATCGCGGCTTCGCCGCCTAGTAAAAATTTTTTGCTCGTTGCACATTGCTATAATCTCTCGTCTTTACTCTTCGAGTCAAAACTTTTCGGCTCGGTTATATCGGCAATCGTACTTGCCGATGTGACTCTCGCCTCTCTCTCGTCTTTCGTCTATAGCCCGCTGTGGCGGGCGTTCTTTCGTCTATAAATGCACTGCTTGTCGCAATTTGTTCATTTCATTTGGCGTGAGTTCGCGGAACTCGCCTGCGGGCAAATCGCCGAGTTGAATTTGGCAATAGCTCACGCGTTTGAGGTCGCGAATTTCATAACCGACGGCACGCATCATGCGGCGGATTTCGCGGTTTTTGCCTTCGATAAGCACCAGTTCTGCAAAACCATTTTCGAGGTACACGTCTGTTGCAAAGGCGATTTCTTCGGGTGCGTCAGGATCTTCGGGGTCGCGGATGTCTACGCCATCGACTAAACGCTGGGCAGCAGATTCGCTGAGCTGGCGCGTTGTCCACACGTAATAACTGCGCGGCACTTCGAAGCTCGGGTGCGTGAGACGGTAAAGCAATTCGCCATCGTCGGTGAACAGCAAAAGGCCGCGGCTCTGCAAGTCGAGTCGTCCAACGTATTTAAAGTTGTGGTATCCCGGCGGCAAGTAATCGTAAACCGTGCGGCGGCCTTGCGGGTCGTCCTTGGTGCAGACGCAACCTGCGGGCTTGTGGAACATGATGACTTTGGTCTTCTTGTTCGTGGATATCTTCAATGGCTTTCCATCGATAGAAACCTGGTCCTTTGTTTCGTCCACTTGATGGCCGAGGTCGGAGATTGTTTCTCCGTTCACCTGTACGCGACCGCTGGCGACGAGTTCGTCGGCGGCACGGCGGCTAGCAAAACCACTGAGAGAAATGTACTTGTTGATACGCATAATTTTTTAGCCCCGTCTTTTATTTTTCATCCCCGTCTGCGTTTTTGTCATCACGGTCTTCGGTTGGTGAGTCTGTCGAACCATCAGTTTTCTTTAAAAATGCCGGGCGTTTCTTTGGCTTTTGTTCCGGTTCTTTTTCAGGCGGGTAGAGCAAACCGAATCGCAGCCCTGCCGTACTGATCTTGAACGTTTCGACGCGGAGTTTTTCAAGGAGCGAACGTAACCAGAAAAGTCCGCAAATGATAACTTCGTGGCGGCCATTGCCAAGTCCAGGGAGCATCGCGCGGAGTTCTTTCGAAAGGTTCGTGATGCGCGTGGTGACTGCTTCGAGGTCGGCAAGACTCATTTCGAGACCTTCGATGGCCTTGTAGTCAAAGTTTTGACAATTCAAGAAAACCATGGCGAGTGCCGTGCCTGTACCACCGATAAGGTAGACAGGTTTTTTCGTCATGCCCTTGAACGACAAATCCTTGAAAGTTTCCTTGATAAACTTCTTGTATTCCGGGCCGGGAATTGGGCCCATCGCCTTGAACATTTTGAGGGCGCCAACAGGAATCGAGAATGTCGTTTCGCCGTTGCTGAGTTCTGTGGAACCGCCTCCGATGTCAATTGTAACGTTGCCGGGTCCGTGCCTTTCTTTGACGGAACGGTACGTGAGCTTGCCTTCTTCTTCGCCGGTGATGACGCGTGGCTTGACCCAAACTGCTTTTTCTACGGCTTCAATCACTTCGTCCGGATTTGATGCCTTGCGCATGGCTTCAGTCATGGCAACTGCTTTCAGGTCTGCGCCAAGAGCGTGCAAGTCCATGCGGAACTTGGTCATAATTTGCACAAGTTCTTGAATGCGTTCCGGCGTGATTTTCCCGTGTTCGTAAATATCTTCGCCGAGGCGGCAAACTTCGACCTTTTGGAGTTTCGGCACGAGTGTTTTGCGTGTGGCTGGAACTGCGGGCTTTTCTATCGTTTTTGCCGTCTGTTCGGCATTTTCGGACGCGTTAACGGACTGCGCGATTTCTGTTGATGTCGCGATTTCAACAGGAACATCTTCAAACGCCGCTATCAAAAGAATGCAGCTGTGACTCCCGATGTCGATTGTTGCCTGGAGTTTATTTTCCACTTTCGGCCTCGTCCGTTTTTTCTTCTTGCTGATTCATTTTTTTCAGCATGATGTTTTTCATCTTTTCTGCAAGGGCGCCAGGATTTGTGAGGAACTGTTTGGCGTGTGCAATTGCTTCTTCAACAACGGATTCCGGGTATTTGGAACTCCATGCAGCAACGATGTCGCCCGTTGTGCTGCCGAGCGGTTTCTTTTCGCGGATTTCCTGACCCATCTTGAGAGCTAGCAAAAGTCCGAGCTCGAATGCTTTCGGTTCTGCTTCGGCTTCGATCATCTTTTCGATGCGAGCGATGCGTTCTTCAAAGGGAATGTTCTGCGAATTGGTCAAATCTTTTTCTGAAATCATGCTAACAAAAATAGTAAAGGTGTGGCGTGGCGCCAAAGAATATTAATGTTACAAAGGTATTTGTGGAATAGAAAAAAGAACTTTATGCGGGCGGGGTGCTAATAAAAAAAAGACCCGCAAAAGTTCTGCGGGTCAAAATCGTTGGGGCAAAAAGAAGATTACTTCTTGGTGCTCGGCTTCTTAGCAGCGGCTGGCTTCTTAGCAGCGGCCGGCTTCTTAGCAGCGGCCGGCTTCTTAGCAGCGGCCGGCTTCTTAGCAGCAGACGGCTTCTTGGCAGCAGCCGGCTTCTTAGCAGCGGCCGGCTTTTTAGCGGCGCCCGGCTTCTTAGCAGTGGCCGGTTTCTTAGCCGGCTTCTTAGCTGTAGCTGGCTTTTTCGTAGGCTTCTTAGCAGTGGCCGGTTTCTTAGCCGGCTTCTTAGCTGTAGCTGGCTTTTTCGTAGGCTTCTTAGCGGTGGCCGGTTTCTTAGCCGGTTTTTTTGCAGGCTTCTTAGTAGTAGTTTTTGTTTCAGCCATTTTTTTCTTCCTTTTTTGTTATTTATTTGTTGATACCTGAAAAATAACTTCTTTTTCACAAATAATCAACACTTGTGTTGAAAAAAAGTGAATTTTTTTGAAAAAATTTTGTTATAGAAATCACTTGATTGAAAAGTGATATTTCTTAATGTTTTGAGTAAAGTAAAATCGACCTCATGAGAGATCGATTGCCAAAAAAGAAAGTACTTATTTTGTCTGAAAGCTTGTGTGCAATCACGGTTTGATTACATTCTTGCGTTCACACTTTCGATGTATTTCTTAACTCCTTGAACACCAACGGAATACATGTCTGCGAACTTTGTGGCGAACGGTGGAATTTTGTTCGGATGCATGCCTAGGGCATCGTGCATCACGAGTACATGACCGTCTGTGAACTTGCCTCCACCGATGCCAATTGTCGGAATGCTGATTTCGTCGGTGATTTTTTTGCCGAGTTCTTCGGGAATGTGTTCGAGAACGGTTTCGAAGCAAAGACCGTCAACAAACTTGGCGGCTTCTTCAATGGCGCGAGCTTCTTCTTCGGTGCGGCCTTTCTGCTTGAAGTTCTCTGCGGTTTGCGGTAAAAGCCCAAGATGCCCGCAAACGGGGATTCCTTTTTCGTGCAAAAACTCGAGAACGCCAGCGGGAGTGCCTTCAATTTTCACGCTAGAGGCTCCCACATCCATGAGACGACGGGCGTTGTCGTAGGCGGTTTGCGGATCCTTGTCGCTCAAGTAGGGCATGTCGGCGACAACGTGAGTGTTCGGGGCGCCACGGCAGACTGCAGCTGTGAAGATGAGCATTTCGGTCATGCCGATTTCACGAGTGCTCTTGTAACCGAGCATTGTGTTTGCAAGGCTATCGCCTACGAGGATCTGGTCGATTCCGGCGGCTTCGGCGATTTTTGCGAAGGCGAAGTCGTAAGCGGTAATCATGGAAATCATTTCGTGCTTAGATTTTTTTGCTTTGATATCTTCAGGTGTTAACATGATGACCTCTTCACATTTTTACATTTTCCGAAAATATAAAAAATGTGTTTGATTATGGCTTGCTTTTGTAAAAGCTCTTTTTGAATTGTAAAAGTACTTCATGCGGGCGGGACCCCAGCTCGGAGTTGCGAAGGCCGCACGGGCCCCTCCCTGCACCCTCCCCATCCTTGGCCGACGCTTTTGTCTTATGACGATGTTGTTTTATCAAAATGAGGGCTTATGTCTCGCTTTTGTTGTCGAGATGCTTGTAATTGTTGTTGTAGAATTTTTTTGATAGACGGAATAGTAAACGGAGGGCGGACTGCCAAAGGATATTATTGTTACAAAGGGATTTGCAGGAATAGAATAAAAAAGTACTTCATGCGGGCGGGGCCCCAGCTCGGAGTTGACGCCTACGGCGTCAGCGGCTTCACTCGGTTATGCCGGTCTGCAAACAGCCCGTCGCAACACTCGTTTTGCACGCTACTGCGAAGCGTTGGCGGAATTCAGTGCTTGAATCAATGATAATCAAACAGTTTTCTTGTTTCGTTCAAGAACTTGATGGAATGAATTTCTTTCAAAAATCCGATGTGGTGGCGCAAGTAGGCGAGGAGCGCATTTTCGGTGAATTCGGGGCGCTCGATTTTATCGCCATTGTGTAGGGCCCAAAGTCCGTTTAGCGTTTCTGTTCGTGCGCGAGGATTTTCAACGCCGAGGCATGCGTGGCAAACGAATCCGCCTGTCTCGGGGAAAAAGTCTGCGGCGGGTTTGTCGAGTGTGCGTCCGCAGCGGCAGCAAGTGGTGAGGTCGAGATTGTAACCCCACATGTCACAAGTGTCCAAAAGCCATTGCGCAAAAATGCGCGACTTGTGGGTGCGCGCGGCTATTGTTGACGGCGATTCTGCCGAAGTTGCTGGATTCCCGCAGCTTTCGTTAAATTCGCTGAGCGCTTGATCCAACCGCTCGAATTCTTCTTGCAGCGGGACGCCTTGTGGAGCATAGCGCAAAATCATCTCGGAAATGACCTGCGCTTTCGCAAGATTTAGCAAGTCGTTTCGCAATTCATTGCGCCAATCCAAAAGCGTTGCTTCCTTGATGAACTGCAATTCGGTATTCGGATTTTGCCGAAAGACAACTTCGCTCAACGCAAGCGGATCCAAAGCCCCCCGGAATGGAGATTCCTTTTTCTTGCCGCCCTTGACGATGAACGAAACAATCCCGCTTTCTTCCGTCAGCGCTTTAACGATAAAGCTAGAGTCGCTGTACGGAAAGCGATGAAGAACTATGGCGCGAGTTTTAATCATATTGTTGAGTGGTCAGTAAACAGTGGTTAGTAAACAGTATAGTGAATATCAAGAATCTTTGATTCTATTTTACTAATCACAACTTTCAGCTAACAGCGACAACGTCGCCCTAATCACTAGCCACTAACCACTAATCACTACTTAGCTGGGAACGGAGGCCAGCCCATTTCCTGTCCGCCGACGACGTGCAGGTGGATGTGGAACACGGTTTGACCCGCATCAGCCTTGCAGTTGAACACAAAGCGGGCACCGCCTTCTTCGAGACCGAGGTCCTTCGCGATAAGCTGTGCGCGGTAGAGCATCTTGCCCACGAGTTCGCAATCTTCCGGCTTCATGTCCATGATGGTTGCGATGTGGCGCTTCGGCACGACCAAAAAGTGTACCGGAGCTTGCGGGGCGATGTCATAGAAGGCGAACACATCGTCGTCTTCGTAGATTTTCTTGGAAGGGATTTCACCCTTGATGATTTTGCAGAAAAGGCAATTTTCACTCATAGTATGTATAATAGTAGTAAAAGGAGATTAGGAATTTTCGCGTTGTTTTAAGATTTCTTCCACTTTGCGGTCTAGTAAGTCGTCGAATCGCTTTTGTTGTAACGAACGCCCGTTTGCTATGATGACCTGCATAACTTTTATGTATGAGGCGAAAATCACGGTGGTCAATACAACTAGGGCGAGTCTTCCGGGGAGGAATAAGGACGAGAGGCATGCTGGGATTGAGAGAAACGTAGTGACAATGATGAATGCGAAAATCCATTCTGGAAGAACGGCCGGCTTAATCCCGTATTTCTCGAGCGTCGCGTTTTGCTTATGGAACAAATCCTTGAAAATATATGCGTCAATGAAAGGACCTAATACGATACCGAGTAAGACCGCTTTTAGTGGGGTGAGCTCAGTGGTGGTGTATTGGTTCTGTTCCTTTACGGCGTAGTAAATCCATATACTGAATTTGTAGGCGTATAAAAGAAAGACTATGAGAAAGAATGCTATAGCGAGACTGGAAAAACAAAAAGCAAAGGATTCTATAGTAGTAAAGGATCCTTTTGTGTAATTTTTGAGCAAATGGATTAAGACTTCGATGGAAACCCAAGCAATTATTGTAAAAACAAGGAATATGAAAGACCATATAATGGCGCTTCTGCCGCGTCGGACGTTCTCTGGCTCGTCTAGAAAGAATGCGCTTTGCGTATTATTGCAAATCATAATAACCTCTAGTAGGTAATTTAGAAATAAAGCCTATTCAAAGTACAAATTATTTCGTTATTGTTTGTTCGATTTTCGTATCTTTAATCCGTAATGGTTTTCTTTGGTAAAATAGCGGCGGCGGTTTTTGCGTGGGGTGCTTATGCGGTGCTTAGGCTTGTGGGCTGGAAGCGTAAAACTGTTTTTGCGAACGTAAAGCATGTGGCGGGCGCTTTGTCTAATGCACTGAACGTGACTAATGCGCCAACTATCGCTCCCGTCAACTACGATGAGCTCTTGTTTAACTTGACTCGCCATGTGGGCGAACTGCTGTTCTGCTTTGGCACTTTCAAAAAGTTGCCGCATGATTTTTCTGCTTACCCGTGTTGCGTGGACGGTTGGAATTTTGCGCTTGACGAGGCTGCCATTCCAGTGCTTGAAAAAATGCGCAAAGGTGGAATTTTTTTGACGGCTCACTACGGCAACTATGAAGCGATGGGGCCGTGGCTTTGCCGCCTTGGAATCCCGCTTGTCGCAAGCTACATTCCTGTAAAGCCGAAATGGCTCAACAACATTCTCGAACGCAAAATTCGTGCGGTCGATGGCCGGAGTTATTCTGTGGATGCTCGGACGCCTCGCGACTTTTTACGGATTTTAAACGATGGCAAACTTTTCTGCCTGCTTGCCGATCAGGACTCCCGCATTCCGAGCGCTCTTTCGGGAACGTTCTTGGGGCAATCGGCGAATGTGAATCCGCTACCGGACTTTTTGCTAGAACATCGCTCGCAGACTCCTGTATTTATTTGTTGGATGGAGGAGCGTTTGGGGGCAGGCGATTCGCCGTGTGAAAGTCGTAAAGTCCGCGTACTCCATGCGATAGAAGTGGAACGCGTGCATGCCCCAAGTTCTGCGCATCTCGAAGATCCTGCGCTTCTCTCGCAATTCGAAAATGAAACGCAAACTGCGCCGAGCGTCGTCAACGCGCAATTCAACAAGTGGCTTGAGCAGCGCATTCTAGAAAATCCAAATCTTTGGTATAGTTTCACGCACCGGCGTTTCTACAGCCAGTCGCCGAAAATTTACGGCGATTAGCGACTTGCGACACTTCTTGCTTGACTTGCGGTACGTTTTGTTATGTTCGTAGCGCGTTTTGTCGTAAATCTTACTATCGTTATATTTATGACTTGGACTCCGCATAAAAAGAAACCTTTGCTCCTTAGAATTTTAGATTGGCTGAGCGATTCCGAAGAATGGCCTGCTTGGGTGCAGTTCTTTTTGTTGCCAAAACCGCTTGGCCGCGAGAACTTCTTTTTTGTGCGCGTTGTTTTGCTTTTGGCGATGGCGTTTTTCTCAGTGCAGGCTTTTTTCGGCGGTTACCAGTCGTGGATTGTTCTGTTCCTGCACAACTTGAACTTGCCTGTTCACGAGACCGGTCACATCGTTTTTAGAATCTTTGGAAGCGAAGTGATGACGTCGCTGGGTGGCTCGCTGTTCCAAATCATTATGCCGCTTGTGTTCTGCTTGGCACTGTGGATCAAACCTCGTGACTTGTTCGGTGCGTCTATTGCGCTTTGGTGGGCGTTCGAAAATTTTATTGATGTGGCGCCTTACATCGAAGACGCTCTCCCGATGAAGCTAACGCTCATTAGCGGCGGTACCGGAGCTGAAGCCCCATACGGATTCCATGACTGGAATTTTATCTTATCCGAAACGGGCTATCTTTTAAAATGTGATACGATTGCGTCGGTCGTTTATGCGATTGGCTATATCGGAATGGCGCTTTGCGTTTTGTGGGGCACTTGGAGCTTAATGTATTATTTTATTTATCAAAAAGAAGACGACGGATTGTTGGATTAGATTTTTTTCGAAAAGTATTAGAATAATGCAATTCCCGTTTTTTAGGGTAGAATGTGTCTACTCTGGTGTCTGCTCTGTTGACTATATAAGATTCATCTCGACGAGGAATCGGTAAAAGCAGAGTACAGCGACTCCGAGAATAAATGTTGTCACGATTACGAATTGCACGGGGTGCTCGTGAAAATCGTAATCCGCCTTGCCATAAGAAAAATTACCACGAACAATGGCGCTGATGAAAAAGGCGAAAAATAAAATGGCAAGTAAAAGTGACATTGCGAACAAAGATAGAAAAGATTGCATAGAATCGAGCGCCTCCTATCGCAAATGTATTTATTCCTTTATATTGTTGCAGATGCGTAATGTAAAAGCCGATGTTGTATTGGGTTCAACGGATTTTTTGTGCAAACAGGCCTGTTTGAGGGGAATAGAATCTATATTACAAAAAAATACAGGAGTGTTCGATGCAATTCAAAAAGTTACCAGTAATAACTGTTTCCGCAGTTTTGAGCTTTGTGGCTTGTTCTGATGATTCTAATCCAATGGAGAGCCCCGGCGGTGAATATGGCGGTGGTGTTTACAGTTCCAGCAGCGAATTTCTGGGCTTTGATCTCTCTAGCGCTGTTGTTCCTGGTGATGAACTTTCCAGTTCAAGTCTTGTAATTCCGGGCAATGATTTTTCTAGTTCTAGCGCCTTGAATCCCGATAATGGGTCGAGCTCTAGCGTTTTTATCCCGGGAGTTTCGAGTTCTAGTGTTGTAATTCCTGGTTTTTCGAGTTCGAGCGTTTTTAATCCAAATAACGGAACTTCTAGTTCCAGTGGTGCGAATTCTGGCGAAGACGAAACTGATTTGGATGATGCTAGAACTTTGAACGGCACGCAGATCCTCCTGAAACTTGCTGGAACAACGGCAGCTGTCGAAAACAACAACGGTTGCGTCACGGTCGAAAACAAAAGCGCAACGATCACTTGCCCGGGCGCCTATTACGTGACTGGCGAATCGTCCGATTTCCAGGTTGTGGTGAATACTCCGGGTACCAATAAAGAAGGCAATACCGGCATTTATCTTTACAATGCGACTTTGAAGAGTTCCGACGCTCCGATTCTTGTGAAAAACGCTGACAAGGCTGTTATCCATTTGGTCAAGGGAACGACCAACGTTGTAGAAGATGGCAAGGGTAGCCATGTGTTTACTACGGTCAATGGCAAACAGGATACCGCAAAGGCAGCAATTTATTCTAAGGATGATTTGAACATCAAGGGCGCTGGAAAGTTGACGGTTACTGCTAATTTCAAAAACGGTATTCAGTCCAGCAACGATCTTAAAATTAAGAACGGCGACATCACTGTGGTGGCTAGCGATGACGGCATTAAGGGCAAGGGCAGCCTCGAAATTTCGGGCGGTACTTTGAACATTACTGCTAAGGCGGGTGACGGTCTCGAAAGTGACGAATGCGTGGAAGATAACAGAGGCGCCTTCAAGGACACGGTGGCCGGCAAGGGCTATGTCGAGATTTCTGGCGGCAACATCACCATCAAGGGACACAAGAGCGGCATCAAGGCGGCCAACTACATTCTCGTAAGTGATTCTACCGAGGCTTCGACAATCAAGATTGAATCCCCGAACAAGGGTATCTCTGCCGAAAAGTACATCTATGTCAACGGCGGCACCATTGACGTGAAGTCGGATTCTTCCGCCATTCGTACCAACTGGCGCGTTTACATGAACGGCGGTGACGTGACCATCTCGACAAAGAAGAAGGGCATCCATGCAGATTCTGCTTTGTACTTGAGAGGTTCTACGATCAACGTCGTTACATCTCTCGAAGCTATTGAGGCTTACGAAATTTTTGCCGAGGGCGGCGTGACTTCTGTGTTTGCGACCAACGACGGCTGGAATGGCGGTGGCGGCCCCAAGAACAATAATAGCTCCATGGCTATGTTCAGCGAAAGCAGTGGCTATATCACCATCAGCGGCGGCTACCATTACATTAGCGTGAAGGGCAACATGGTTGACGGGTTAGATGCTAACGGCACTGCAAAGATGACCGGTGGCGTGGTGATTGTTGAAATCACGGGCCAGAGCTACGAAAACGGCATGGGTGGCGGTGGCTTTAACTTCGGCGGCGGTGGCGGCTGGGGTGGAGGCGGCGGCATGGGCGGCTTCCCGGGCATGGGCGGTCAGCAAGGCGGAAACAATTGCGGCGCCTACAACTTTGCCGGTGGTCTCATCGATACCGATGACGGATTTACAATTACCGGCGGCGTTCTCCTCGCGTTTGGCAACTACACGATGGATGTTCCTGGGTGCACGGCAATGACCTACAACAGCAATAGCTACTACGGTTCCGACAAGGCAGCATTCAAGCCGACATACCAAGGCAATTATATACTTTACGGTGGCGAAGTGAAGTCTGTGGCTCAGGTGCAAACCAGTGGCATGAAGGAAATCAAGTTCCCGAATGGGACAAGCTACATGTACAAGTAATTACCTTGAAATCGGAATTGGATAATCGATATTCAATTCCGATCCAAAATTTAATGCGGGCTGCATCGAGTGATGCGGCCTGTTTTTTTGCAAGAAAGATTTTTGTTGTTTGACGATTTAAATTCCGAGTGCTTTGATCCAATCAACGTCTGGCGTGACGGTAAGCGTTTGCAGTCCGCAGGTGGCTGCAGCGGCAGTGTTCACGGCGCTATCGTCAAGAAAAATTGTTTCGGCGGGGGAGGCTCCGAGTTCACGAATGGCGGTTTTAAAAATTTCGGGATTCGGTTTTTGCAGGTGCATTTCCTGACTCAAGAAAATGCGGTCGAAAAAGTCATCGAGCTTGTTGCCGTTTGCGTTGAACCAATTTTTGCAACAATATTCCCAATGCAGTTCGTTGGTGTTGCTCAAGAGCGAAACGCTTGCGACGCCTTCTGTTTTGCGCAGTTTGCAGAGCGCTTGCAGTTTGTGGTCGGCGATTCCGAGACAAATTGAATTCCAGGCTTCTTCGATATCGCGTGGCGTTGTTGGGGGCGCGGCGCATCTTGTGTTAGAACTCGAAACACACTTGCTTGCAACTTGCTCACAGAACTCAGCGCTCGTGACATACCCGAGCTGGTAATCTTCCATCAGCTTGTAAACAAAACCGCCCGGCTCAAGTTCAGCGGGCGGCAAACCGAGTGCGACAAAGCGTTCGTAAGCATTTTTCATGCGGATGTCCAAGAGGACTCCGCCCAAATCAAAAATGTAGTTCTTGAGCATATTGCAAAAATAGAAAAATGAATTATGCTTGCTTTTCTTTAAATTCAAGTTGCGAAATTGTGGCAGCAACTGCCGAAACACCGCCGATAAAGGCGGCAATGAACGCTCCGCAGAATAGATAAAGAGGCAATGAATACACGGCTCCGTTTGTAAAAGCAATGTATTTTAATTTGTGTGTTTCTTTGCGGCTTTCTTTAGGCGATAAACGCCAACGCTCGAAAGTGTAATCCATAAAACCGTAACCGAAATAGTAAGCGTTGATGATGAAAATTAATATGATTGCAGCGATGCTCCCGACTACGGGTATAAAATTCAAGAGTAGGCAAAGTGCTGTTAAGATGAGTTGCTTGGCCGTGTTGCGAACTGCAATGCGGATGGCTCGCCAAATGTCGCGAATAGTCTGTTTCGTGTCGAATGGAAACTCTTTTCCGGTGAGAATCGTTTCAGTCCTTTCCGAAAGGAGCGTGTAAATAGGCGACATCAAAATGTTGACGATTGTTCCGCCGATGAAAATAAATAGCGCAAAGAAAACGATGGGGAGGATAATCTTGATGGCGACCATGCCTGCGTGGATCCAACCGTTCATGTTTTCGGTGCTGCGTTCGATGATGCCGTTAATCCAGTCGCCAATACCTATGCCCGAAAATACAAGTGCTATAACAACGATGATATTCAAGAGAACTGGAATCAGCAAATATCTAACGAGATGATTCGCCCAAATAAGGCGCAGCGCCTTGATATAAGAGGAAAAGCCTGTTTTGATTTGCTGTGATGTAGGAATGTTTGTTTTTGGCATATCGACTTTCTTTTGCGTGTTCATAAAAAGTGTGCTGTAATTGCTCTTTACTGGAATTCGGTGTTGTTAATATAAAATTTTTATTCGCAATAAACGCGAAAAAGGCGGTATGCATGACCGCCTTTGATATTATCGGTGTGGGTTGACTTATGATATTGAAACTTTTTGCGTTGAAGCCTTATTTGGCAACAACTTTTTTCATGGCGCTTCCTTGCTTGACCATGTAGATGCCGGTACTATGGAACTTGTTCTTAATTGCCGCGCTTAAGCTAGAGCCTTGCGTGATGCTGACCGTTCCAAGCAACTTGCCTTGCATATCGAAAACTTGTAAATTTTGATTTTGGGTTGCCGCAAATTTCGGAGCATGCAATGCTGTACTTGCTTCGCCGGTGTAGACTTTCGCGTAAGCGAAATCGATAGTGCCCGAGGCGTTTCCGTTTTCGGGGTATTGGCCGGCTTCGCCAAGGACCTTTGCTTCGTACATGGAATTGCCGAGTTCGAGTCCGAGACTCTTCCAGCCGTCAAAGTGCGCCGTGATATCAATGGTTCCGCAAGAACGCTTTGTTTTGCGAACGCTGAAATATTGCGTGAACGGCGTGTTGTCGCCTTCGATGGAGCCGCGCTGGACCTTGTCGACATAGACTTCGTAAGTGGCGCCGTCAACCGTGATAGTACCGCGCAGGCCGCATTCGTCGCAACCTTCGGTCGATTTACCGATCCAGTTCGGGCGATACGGACTCCAGTTATCGACGATATACCATTCGATGAGCGGATCCTGCGACCAGCCATAAACGCCGATGTAGGAGTAGGTCACGTTGGAGTAAGTTGAAAATTTGGGGTCGGTCAACTTGAAGTCTGCGAAAAGATGGCCGAGGTCAGTGTACTTGAGCCCGCTATTCATGCCGTAGCGGATTCCTTCGCGGCAAAGGTAGTCGTTCACGTTGCTGAATTCGCAGGAGAACGAACCGTCTGTGTAGAACGTGGCGGAATTGTCGCCGATGTCTGCCCACAATTCGTAATTGTAGTTCCCGATATCGTTGATGCCGTTGCTCGTGATGGTAATGCTTTCACCGCTGTGCGTTGCGGTGTTGCAAAAATCCTGAGCAAAAGCGCCCGTGGCGAAAACGCCAAACAGACCCAATGCGAAAAGGGTACGAAAACCAAACATCATATACGCTCCTGTTATGCCCCAAAATTAACTTAAGGAACGGAGGGGTGGATGGCTTTGTATGCGCTTAAATGGAAAAGTGTTGCAAGTGTTTTTATTCTGCGTTTACTTTTTGTCGTTTTGCTTGATGACTCGGTCGAGTTAATCTTGTCCTTGTTTTCAAAATTATTGTCTTTTTGTTCCATAGCTTTTGGGTGTTATTTTTTTTGTGTGTTCCTCTTTTATGTCAACAACAATTAGTTTATGAAAATGCGAGACGTTGATTTTGTTGAAATCTGCCTGCAGATTCTGAACAATGACTTGAAGCATTTTAGGTTTGTTGCTGCTTTTGTCCTTATCCCAACCATTGTCGTCTTTGTTTTGTTTGTGTGGGTTGTGAATCCCAAGTATGCGGCTTCGGCGATTGTTGCCCCACCTGCTAATTCTCCGTCGATGGTGGAATTGTTGAGTGGTATGTTGGGCGGTTCTTCTAGTATGATTTCGTAGCAGGGCTTGTACGAGACTGGCAATGACGAAAAAGCGGTGTGGACGATTCTCAATTCTTGGGAGTTGCACTATATGGTCGTTGAGCGGTTTAACCTTGCGGAGCATTATGGGCTCAAAGGGAGAAAACGCGCCGACTTGCTCAATGAGTTTCGCAAAAATTTCGGTCTTAAGCGCAACAAGGAGGAAATGTTTTTTGTCTATTTCAAGGATGCGGATTCCAGGCTTGCGGTACAGATTGTGGAGTTCGTCCTTGAAAAGGCCGATTCGGTTTTCAACGCTTTCAAAACCAGGCAGGCTCGCCAGGCCAGTGCGTATCTCCAGTCCAGGCTAGATTCTTGCAAACATGTGCTCGATTCACTGGTCAGCGACTTTGTCAAATTCCAGGTGGTAAACGATGTTTACGAATCGAGTATGCAGTTCGATGCAACAATCAAGTATTTGAGCGGATTGCAGAACATTCGTGAAGAAGTGGACTTGGAGCTAAACTTCGAAAAGTTGGACCGTGGCGAGAGCAGCAAACGCTACCAGGAACTTTTAAAGAGGATGATGGGGGTGAATTCTGCTTTTGCTGGAACGCTCAATGGCATGCTCAGCGACATCGGTATCATAAAACTCCAAAAGTCTCCGCAATTTTAAGGAGTGCGTGCGTTCCGAAGGCCTTGCTGGCAGTGTATGGACATGATGTTTGCTTGTCCTGAATCAAGCGTGATGTTTACGCTTGCCATTGCGACGGTCGTCATCGTTTCGAGATTCAAGGAAGATTTCTTTCGACCATCGACCTTGTATTTTCTCGTACAGATGATTATGCTCGGCATATCGTATTTGCAGTTTTGGCCCATGATGTCGGATTTTAACTATTCGACATGGCTAGTGTGGGGCGGCGGCATGTTCTGTTTTATGGCGGGATGTTTTTTGGTGGATTTTGCATGGCGTTCGTCCGGCGGTCCCCCGTTACAGAGTAAATTAAAGTTGCATGGCGAGTACGACTGGGTGTGCCATTTTTTCCTCAGTTTCTTGGCGTTCGCGTATTTCTTGGTGGGTGTTGTTGGCGTGATTGCTGTTGTGGGGAACTTGGTCCTCTTGACGGATAACCCATCGCGATGGCTCTCGGGTAAGGACTGCGAAGTGCTTAGATATGCGGACTTTTTTACTTCGGGCGCAATGGTGGTTGGGCTTTTTGCGGTGGCTTCGTTCAAGTCGATAAACCCGGTGCGCTGGGTGCGCAATGCGTCACGATTTATGGTTGTGTTAACGATAGTGCTCTCGTTTATGACATACCCGAGCCGAGGTATCAATATGCTTTGCCTTGGCATGCTTGTAATTCAGTTCAACTATTTTCGCGGACGTTTTTCGTGGCGTTCGATTCCTGTAGCCATGGTTTTTATTTGTGTCTTCTTTGTGGTTGTCGGGTCGCTTAAAGGGCAGTACGGTTATTACGACATAACCAATGAGTGAAAGGCGAAGGAGACGGCTTTGCTGTTGTATAAATATGTGGCGAACGATTACTGAAATCTTGATTATGCGTTTAATCGCACAAGCGATATTCCCGAACACGAATGGACGTATGGCATAGATGCATTCTTTGGAATCACGTATTTGATGCATATCGGAGACGGAATCCAACAAAGTTTTGGGTGGGATTCACCTTATAATGAAAGCGTGGTGAAATGCACAGGGTTGAATACGATTCCGTACTTGTGGGACGCCTACAAGGATTTCGGACTTCCTGGAATATTCCTACTGCCATTTACCTTTGGCATGCTCTTTACGTTCTCTTGTCATAGAATGGCTGTTGCCAAGACTCCGTTGACTCTTCTATTGACATCGACTTTTATGATGTGGATAATCCTGTGGAACTTTACTACGGGGTATAAGCAAAGTATGTATTGGGTGTGGATGTTCTTTTTCTTCTTTGTGTGCACCGTCAGCAGTGGCCGCCCTGTTTTGCTGAAGGCTCACGAAGTTAACCTATACGCAATTTCGTCGCAAAACGAGCGCGACTGCAACGACTGTTGAGTTCGTTCTGTGGCAAGAGCCAAAGGTAGGACCTCCTTCGGATTCTACAGCGGCAATTGATTCTGGGGTTGTTTTGTGAAATTGCTTACCTTTTGGATTGCCGCCGAGTCTTCCTTTGGATTTGTCTCCGTTATGCTGCTAATGTTGAATTGATTTCGGGAGAGCGGCTAGTTCGAATCCGTCCTGATAGAATTAGATATTGCCGTAGGTAACGGAAATAATCGCGACGGAAATTATCGTATGTTTTGGAATCGCTCGGCGTGCTGGGAACCACGATGGTTTTATTTGCGCCCTTCGCCTTGTGACGAATGATGACGTGTTTACCGTGGCGGACGATTTCCCATTGGCCAGAATGGATCAGGTTTTGAACGAAATCGCGGATGTTTTTATCGCTAGAAATATAAGGCATGTAGACCTCCTGGGTTGAACGCCTGGGAAATGCGAAAATCGTGCCAAAAGAAAAAATGATGAAATAAAACGAATTTTAAATGGTTACTGCTAAAAAATAACTGCGCTGAAATTACAATTGAGAAAAAATTTTCGTATTATAAGAAAAAATATTCTTATTTTAATTGCTTGTGCTGTGGGAAATTATTTGATTTTGATAAAAAAACTTATTTTGTTTTGTTGGCATGAGTTTTGCGAATGAAAGAAGGTATTTTTAACTGCAACAAAAAGAGGAGTTGTTATTATGGCTTTTGATCCGTCTAAATACACCATTGCCAAGGCTCGCCCGCTTCCGGTGATTCTGATGCTTGACAGAAGTGGCAGTATGGAAGGTGAAAAGATTCTCCAGCTCAATGCTGCTGTGAACGAAATGATTGAGTCGTTCAAAACGGCTGGTCAGGGTGAAGTTGATGTCAATATCGCTGTCATCAGTTTTGGTAATGGAGGTGCAACTCTTGATTTGAAACTTCAGTCTGTTTCTACAATTGAAAGCCTTCTTTGCTTGCAGGCTGATGGTATGACGCCTATGGGCATGGCGCTCCGTATGGCGAAGGATATGATTGAAGATAAAGACGAAATTCCCTCGAAGGGCTATCGTCCTGCAGTCGTTCTTGTTTCGGATGGAGCTCCTAATGATGACTGGGAAAAAAACATGGAAGATTTTGTCGGTAATGGACGCAGCTCTAAGTGCGAACGCTTCGCCATGGCAATTGGAACGTCTCAAGATGATCCTGTACTGAATAAGTTCCTTAGTGGTACAGAAAATAAGGTGTTCCTTGCTTCCGAAGCAAGCAAGATTCGTGACTTTTTCAAGTTCGTGACGATGAGTGTTTCTGTACGTAGTCGTTCGCAGAATCCTAATGCACTCCTTCCTGCATTGTCTAATCCTTCTGCTCCGTCTCAGTTAGAAGATTTGGCTAAGGAATTGGGCTTCGACTTGTAATTCTGAGGGACCTTGGTATGAAAGAGCTGTGTGTTATTGTTGATGTTTCTGGCAGTATGTATGTCATGGGGAAACCTTTGATTATTGGTGGTATCTTGCAGACTCTTTCTGCTCTCGAAAAAATGGTGAATGAAGCAAATTCGTTCTCTGTTGTAAAAATGCAATGGGACGGTAGCGAGGCGGGGTTTGAAGCTCTTATCGAAAAATGCGATAAGAAAAATTCCTTACTTTTGACCGATGGTTATTCTTTGTCCGATTCTTGTCGTAAATCGCGCGTCATAAAGAATTTTTTTGAAGATTCTAAAGATTCGTTGTACGTAGTTCTTTGCGGAGGCGATGCGCTAGATATATCATCTCATAGAGAATTTTCAAGAGTGAATGTGGTTCATGCCGAAGATATTTTGAAAGTTGTAGAAATCTTATTTGCAAAACAAGAGTGTTCTGCTGAAGAAGAGGGTTGGTGATGTTTGGATTTGGACGTTGCTTTGCGTGTGGTTCTAGCGTAATTGGACCATCTCATTTATTGCACGGAATCGTCAACCAAGATGCATTCCTTTTCAAAAAAAGAAGAAAGTATTCTCTCTTTGTCGTTTCAGATGGTATGGGCAGTAAGCCTTTTTCCGATATCGGCTCGAAAATGGCGTGTGAATCGGTGTCTAGGGAAATTGAACGTTTTGTGAAGAATCTCCATGAACGTGTTTCTGTTTCGAGTTTGTTCGAAAATATCGTTGAAACTTGGAAAAAGTCTGTGTTGCCGCACGAGGCAAAAGAATGTTCTGCAACATGTTTGTTTGTGCTTGTTACAAAAAATAAAATTTTAGTAGCAAGGCTTGGCGATGGAATGGTTTGTCTTTTGGGTAATGAAGCTTCGCAAAGTATCGCATTGACAGATGATAAAGAAGGCTCGTTCTCCAATGCCACTTGTTCGTTGTCTGATTCTTTGGCCGTCCAGGAATTTAGATATGCTGTTTATGATCGATTACTTTATAAGGGCGTGGTCCTTTCAACGGATGGAATTTCGGCCGATATGAATTCGGGAAAAGAGATTCCGTTTGCAGAGGATATTTTTTGCGAATTGAAAAAAATGTTTTTCTGGAAGAGAAACTCTTTTTTGCGGAATGTAATGAATCATTGGCCTGTGCCGCACCATACGGACGATAAAACTCTTGTTGTAGCGGGGGTGTAATGCAAGATACTGATGAAAATGTTTTTTATTTGCTGGATAGCGACGATAAACGCGTTGAACTAAAGAGTGTGCTAGATTCCTACGGCTATTCGCATGTGATTGTTAAGAAACTCAGTCAGGGTGGGCAAGGTGTAGTGTGCTTGACTAAAAATCCTGAAGTGGTGATAAAATTTGCCTTGGATTCTAAAGGGCGCCTTATTAGCAAAGACAAGAATAAAGATACGTTTTTAAAGAATGATTTTTCTTTTCAGGCGATAATGCAAAAACCTTTCCCGGAAAGACTTCATTTAGCTTATCCGATGGCTCGCCTTGCTGATTATTCTGGATATGTCATGCGCCTTATGGGGGATATGGCAAGTTTTTCTAGTCTTGTTCCTGTAGATAAAGATGGAATAAAGCGCATGTCAGAAGATGGTGGGCATAGAAGGCGTTTTGATTTGCTTGCAAAACTTGCCGCGTTGTTGGCTAAAATCCACAGCGTTGGGATGGTTTATAGCGACTTGTCTCCAAACAATGTGTTTATCACAAAAAATTCGGCGTTGGTGACACAGAATGTGTGGCTTATAGATTCCGATAACGTGTTTATTTCTGGCGAAGATGTTGATAAACTAGTTTACACTCCGCGTTATGCTGCTCCGGAACTTTTCAAGGGTGAGCCTTGTACTCAATGGAGCGATGTTTATTCGTTTGCGACGCTTGCGTTTGAATCGCTTGCGGCACTCCACCCGTTTGCGGGTGAAAAAGCAAATAGCGGAAGTGATGGCGATGACTGGGATGCATCTGTGAAAAAAGATGAAGAGCGAAAACTGCCGGATGTTGATCCTCGGTATTCTGGAAAAATTCCTTGGGTTGAGGATGTTGAAGATGATGCGAATCATACAAAGGATGGCTTGCCTCGACAGAATTTCTTGACCGATGAAACGTTCACGTTATTCAATATGACTTTTTCAGAAGATGGTCGTGAATGTCCCAAAAATCGTGCGACGGCGGTACTTTGGGCGAGGGCATTTGCTCATTCTCATGCACAGAGCGTATGTTGTCCTGTTTGTCACATGAGCTTTATCTATGACGAAAAACAAAAGAAATGTCCTTGGTGCGGAAAAAAATTACCGCGGATTATTGCTTTAAAAGATGAAAGCGGATCAGTCGTATTCGCTCATGAGTTGAATTTCAATGATGAGGGGGCGTGCACTGCTTTTCCGTTGCCGAAACATATTTTTACGCCGTTTTCCATAAATGATTTTTTCTGTGGTGCTTTTGAGGTCCGTTCTGTAAATTATAACGGTTTTGGAATTGAATTTTCTTTGCAACCTCTATTTGCTACGGATTACGATTGCTTTATCGTTATTGACGGAAAAGAAGAAAAAATCACAGGACGTTATATTCTACAATTAAAAAATAAAGAAACTTATTCGATTAAGTGCGTCTGTAGGAATGGTTGGACTCGGACCCTCGCGATTGAAATCTCGGAGAAAAGCAAATGATGGATGTGAATCATATTGAGACTATTCCTTTTTACGAGAATATTCAAGCAGTGTATGCTGTTTCGTCCGTTTCTCATGTTGAAATGGGGCTGGCAACGATTTTAAGAAACCCTGATCGCCATAATTATCTTATCCGCACAAGCAAAGGGGTTGTGGAATTTGATTTTAGGAGTAAGCAGGATAAGGAAAATATTAATTCCTGTTTTTGTCAAGGCCGTTCTCACATTTGCAATGTGAAATCGGTTTCGCATGACGGTAGCTTCATTTTTGATTTTTATGTATTTGCGGGATCTGTTGATGATTTTGGCGATGTCGTGATTTTAGCCGAGGAAGAAAAACTTGGTAAACTTCAGGGTAAAAAATCAAGTATTGAAGAATGTCGAAAAAAACTTGCTGAAAATTGCACGATAAAGCTGAATGGTGAATCTTATTTTATCATGCAAGGGGATTATGAACCTCTGAAAGATGATGAAGAGGATGCGGAACATGATGAAACGAGAAAAGCAGAACTTGGTGGCGCTTTTTCAATTTTGTGTAACCATTTTGGAAAATGCTATGCTGTGAAAGTTCAGCAGAAATGCTTGTCATCGACAGGAACTGCAAAATACTTTACAGTGACGGGGACTACTCCTCGTAAAAATATTCGTCCTGCTTGCAATTTTCATTTGATAAAAGCAAACCTGACTTTTTCGGATCAGAGAACGGAGGCTTCTGAATACAATATTGAAAAACTCAAAAATCTAATTGAAAAAAGCGGAAGCTATTTAAAAGCATGGCGTGAATATACTGCTGCTCGAGGGAACCGTATTTTGGCTCAGGCTCGAAAATTTGGTGTTTTGCACTATGTTGAGTATACTCCGATTTCGCAGGATTCCGTTAGGCTTTATTTTAAAGCAAATATTTCTAATAAAATTAGAGAGTCTTCTGTAGAAGAACTTATTCTTAGCCCGAATTCGAAGGAACTCCCACTTTTTTTGCAAGATGAAAAAAGCGATTTTCTCGACTATTGCGAAAAGAAGTTTTCGGCGGAGAAGGAGCGTAAAGAAAAGGAGAAAAATAAAAAATTAGATAATTCCCAAGACGATGAAGTCGTTTGTCCTATTGTTGATTATAAGGACAACTGGATTCGGGTTTCGATTTCGGCGGGAAATATTCCTCACAAGGGATATGTTGTTATGTCCATGGTTGGCGAGGAAAGTCAGATTAATCGTCAGCAGGAAGCGTGGAAGCTGGTTTCTAGTGGACAAGCTGGAATAAATTCATTGGGGAATATTCTGGAAGGTAGCTTTGATTTTATACCATCTGGTAGCGCCCCTTCGAAGTTGCATATATCTAATCGCGTGAGGGAAAAAATTTTCAAAAATCCGCCAACGGATCGCCAACTTGAAGCGATTAATGTGGGGCTATCTACTCCAGAAATTGCTCTTATTCAGGGACCTCCGGGAACGGGTAAGACGACTGTCATAACGGCGATTCTTGAAATTTTGAATGAGGTTCAGGATAAACGTGGTGTAACTGCGGGGCGTGTCTTGGCGACTTCATATCAGCATGATGCTGTTGAAAATATGATTGAACGTATTCGAGTGAATGCCTTGCCGACATGGAAATATGGAAAGCGTCGTAATTCTCAAGGGAATTACAATGACCATATAGATTCTTGGTGCAGCGAAATCGAGGAACGAGTTCTTTCTATCCATCCTGATGTTCAGATTTCACATGAAGAAGAAATTCTAGCTGAAAAAATTGCTGAATATAGAATTTCGCCATTGCCAGAAAATAAAGAGAATCTACTTGATTATATTGGGCTTCTCCCTGTATCAGAGGACTTGGCTTCAGAGGCTCGGAATCTTTTGTTGCGTAATAGCAAAGAATCATATAGTTCTGATAAGATCCTGCTTAGAAAAATTCATTCGCTTAGAACGACTGAAAAGTCATATTCTGATGATGGTGTGAACCGTGTAAAAGAATTGTATTTCGCACTAGAAAAAAATTGGCTGCCAGAACATAAAGCATGGGAATCTTTTTTAATGGATTTGATTGAGGGTTCTTCTGTGTTGAGCCTGCTCGAGCAACTTGTAAAACTTGCCGAATTGAAGATCGAATTGCTTGAAGAATTTTCGCCAAGGCCTGCTTATTATGTGGCAGAAGTTGATGACGATGTCATTTCGTTGTGCAATAAGGTTGTAGATTTCTTGACTCTTCTTCGCAGTAAGAAAAGTAAGAAAGACTTGATTATTGCTGATTGGATAGAAGCTTTGCGTACGGGGCATCAGGCTTTTGCACGTGCGATAAAGGACTGCGATTTTGTTTATGCGGCAACTAGCCAGCAATCGGTAGGTAAAGATATTGCTCGCCAAAAGAAATCTGTTGAATTGGTGAATAGCCCTTATGTACGGCTGTACGATACCGTTATTGTAGATGAAGCCGCCCGTGCGACACCGCCAGATTTGCTTATCCCGATGTGCAATGCTGTTAAACGTATCATTCTTGTGGGGGATCATCGTCAACTTCCACAATTGGTAGATGATGACTTGTGTAGTGATGTCTATAAAAAGGCTCAACAAGATATTGAATCCCAAGATGAATCGACTTCGGATGAAGAAAATGTCGGTGATGCTTACGAAAAAGCGTTTAAATTAAGCCTTTTTGAATTGTTGTTCAAGAAACTCAAGGATTTGGAAGAAAGGGATGGAATAAAGCGTACTATTACATTGGATAAGCAGTTCCGTATGCATCCTGTTTTAGGAAAATTCTGTTCGCGTCTTTTTTATGAACCTTATGGGGAGGGGTATGAATCGCCTCGTCCGGCAAGTGAATTTACTCATAATCTCCCTGGAATTGAAAATAAGGCTGCTGTTTGGATTGATGTCCCTAAAGAATGTGGTAAAGAACAGAAATACGGAACGAGCCGAATTCGTGAGTGTGAAGCTGACTGTATTGTTGAAAAAATGATGGAATTTGTTCGGAGCCAAAGTGCTGTTTCTAGAGAAAAAAAACTGAGTTTTGGTATAATTACGTTTTATAGCGCTCAACGGGATTTAATCAAGCAGAAACTTAGACGTTACGAAAAAGAACTGAAAAATTCCGTCACTTATAAAGTGGGAACCGTCGATGCGTTTCAGGGAATGGAATTTGATGTCGTGTTTCTTTCTGTTGTCCGCTCAAACGGTGTGATTGATTTCTTGACTCCCAATCGACTTTGCGTTAGTATGTCTCGTCAGAAAAAGGTTCTTATTGCTGTCGGATGCAGTGATTTTATGACTTCAGCGGAATCACGAAATCAAAAAATTCCGGCGATGGCGGAGTTTTATGATTTATGTGCAGGAAAGAATGACGAAGGATATGGAGCGGTGTTGACATGGAAAAAATAATTGGTGGAAAAGAATGGAATAGTCCATTCCCGGTGAGCGTTCGTCAGAAAATTTTGTGGCCTTGCTACGAGTTTATCGTTCAGGCGGAAGGCATCGATAGCTACGAAAGAAACATCATCGAAGAGATAATTCTTCGCCTTGCAAATATCAAGGAGACTGATACTAAAGCAATTGCCTTGGATACCGGCCTTGAAGAAGATCTCGTCTCTTTTATGCAATCCCGTCTCGAACAGCATGGGGCCCTTGATAATTGCTATCGAATAACAGATGTAGGGTTGCTGAGGTTGGGTGAAATGATAGAAAACCATAGAAGCTCGATTCATGTCTATGTGGATGCCGTATCCGGAGAACTAATCCCTTATTTTAGCATGTTGAATGATAATGAACAGTTTAGGTATTCGTTTGGAAAAGATGACGTTGATGATGCGGGTAGGTCATTTTTTAGGTACAAAGGTTATTCTTCTGCGGGGTTGGAATCTGATGAATTAGAAATAGCTTTTAAGCTCCATTATAATAAGGAGTATAATGAAATTCCCTCAAAAGGCGATGTGACAGCGATGCTTCATAAGCTTTATCCTAATAGGGACGGTCTCTGTGTTTCCGTGGAATTAAATCAAAGCAAGTCTAAAAATCTGAGATGGTTTTTGATTGATGTTTTTCAACCGGAAGGTTCATCACGTGATTGGGTGTTTACTGATGGTTTTGGCAAAATTACATCGTTTTTCTCGGTGAAAAGAATCCAAGATGAAGTTGACAGAAAATATATTTCTGAACTTCGTGAAAAATTGCAGGTAAAAACAAATTTCCAAGCAAAAACTTCTATAAAACTGGCAGAAGAAAAGTATCCGATGTTAAAAGATAAGCTTGATTCTGCTCAGAAATGTATGAAGGAACTTAGACTGTTTGTCGATTCGCCTGATAAGGAAGAAACTCTGCACTCTGCGATGACCGATTCTGTTATCTATTTGACTCAGCTTATGGAATGGGTCCTGTTCTATATCTTGCATAAAAAATCAAACGAGTATCATGTGAGAATGGTTCTCACTGAAAATAGAAAGACGTTCAATAATAAAGAGTCTTACCATATTAATGGTGGATTGGCTACGCGGTGTGCTCGGAATCTTGGCTTTGAAGTTGGCGTGACTGAAAAAAAATCGTTCTGTCAACGTAATGGAAAACTTTGGAATTCGTTTGTAGAAACGCCTAAGTTATTACCTCTTTTGGATGTCCTTTTGATTTCTTTATATGAAAAAGGATGGCTTCAGGATTTTGCTCGTGATTATTCTGATTTTTTGTGTATTCTTGTTGACTTGAATGATAAGCGAAATCAGGGATTTCATAGCGGTTCTGTGAACCGTATGGATGAATTTTCGGCCCATATCGAAGAGGCGTATCAAGAAATTCTTGATTTTATGAAAAAAGGATTGAATGTAAAGATTAATGAATCAAGTGAATTTACCTTTGAAGAAAAAATCACTTTGCAGAATGAACGGAATTCTGCGATAACCCGTGTAGAACAGTCTCTTGGCTTTGCTCTTTGCCAAACATTAGATGCTACTTTGATTGGTTTTGTTACGGATATGGAACGTCGTGGAACAGATTCTAAAACTTTAAATAATGCGATCATCCTTGATCAATACCGAATTTTGGAGAATTTGTTTAAATCGGTAAATGAGTGCCTTGATAATGAATTGGTACATTCAGATTGGCTTGCAAAAGTCAAAGGTGCCGGTTTTGGTATACCAGAAGAAAAGGAATTTAAAACATTACTTAGGACTAAAGAAGAAAAGATTCGTTCTGCTTTGAATAGAAAAAATTCTTCTATGAATGCGGCTTGTATCGCTTTTTGCATTCTTGCAGATAAAAACTTGTTGCGTGGTATATCATCGAAGTGGCATGATATGTTGGCAGATGTTTGCTATGTCGTAAACAAACGATCTCATGGCGAAATTCCAACTTCGATAGATTGTGATAGAGCGTTAAAGATAAAGGAACGAATTGTTGAACTGATTCGCTATTTTGCTGAAAAGGGATTTTTAACAAGTCGATTGTCTTAGGATAAATCGCTATTGAGTTTTAAATATAAAATGGAGAAAAATGATGTCAGAAAATAATGAAGAAAAATATACTAAAGATGATGTGAAAAAATTAATGGAAAAAGCAAAAACGAAAGTTGAATCGCAGAAAGCTGAAATAGAAAGAAAGAACGTTGAAATTAAGAACCTGAGCAAACAACTTGAATCTTATCGGTTGCGTGAATCTTCTATTCCTACAGAAGAAGAAATAGAAACTTTTAAGAAGGATAAAGCTGACATTGCAGCTCGTAAACTTGCTGTTGAAACTCAAGAAAAGTCTTTTAACGCAATAAAAGATTCTCTTGTAGCCGCAGCGATGAAACTTGCTGAAAAGAAAGCAGAACTTTTTGCTGAAGCCGAAAAGCTTGCTGCCGATTTGCATGACAAGCGAATTTCTGAAACAGAAACTGAAATCCAGAAAATGCATGATTTGGCGAATGGCGAATGCCAAAAAATGCGTGAGGAAGCATCCGTTTATGCAGAAAGGGTTCGCAAAGAAACTGATGTCTCGAATGAAAAAATCCGCAAGGAGGCCATTGAGGCCGCTCAAAACATTCGCAGTGACGCCCAGAAGGAGTATGATCGAATTGTTAGTGAAGCTAAAGAAAAAGCCAAGGAAATTGCTGCAAGTGCTGTAGTGGATACGGAAAATCTTAAAAAACAAATTAAGGATTTGGAAGAAAGAAATGCCGAGCTTTCTGGCAAAAAAACAGTGCTTTATGAGTTGAATCAGGCCCTTACTGAAGACAAAACGAATCTTTCTGAAGCATTAAAAGAGCAAAAAGCGGAATTTGATAAAATTACGGCCGATTATGAAAAGACTATGGCGAACTTTGAAACTCTTCGAGTTCAACTTGAATCGAGTGGTAAGAATGTAGAAACGTTTTCTAAAGAAATTGCCGGTATGGCCCTTCGCGAACAGGACCTTAATCAAAAGAAAGAGGAATTGGACAAGCGAGAAAATAAACTTTCTTTTAAAGAAGAATACAATAAAAAAGAATCTGACGATCTTGATCAAAAAGAAAAGGATATTGATGCTGAAGTCGAAAAACGTTATCCTGATATATTGGCTTATAAGGATCGCGAAATACAGACTTTGAAAGGTGAACTCCAAAGATTGCGTGATTCGATCTTCGATAATGCCAATATCATTGCGAAATTTGAAGATTTGAAGGCTCAATTTGGTGACAAAAATCCGACGGAGATCCTTTTGGATTATGAACGGGTGAAGGGTGAACTTGCTCTTGCCTTGGAAAAGGTGAACAATACGCCGTCTTATGTATTGCAGAAAACGGCTGAAGATTTAAAGGTACAAGAGGAAAAACTTCAAGAACGTATAGACGCGGTTGCTGAAAGAGAAAGTCAAAGTGCAAAATTGCAGGAATCATTTAATCATGCTTTGTCAGAAAAAGATGCTCTTGCACAAAAGTGTACGAATCTTGAAAAAGACAAGAAAATTGTGGAAGAACAGCTTGCTCGCCTTCGTTCTACTTATGAAAATCCTGCTGAACGTGAAGATCGCATTAAGGCTATCAATGAACCGTTGATTAAGGAAACTTTAGAGCGTAACACGGAAAACGTCTCCGAAATAGATTGGCTTAATGGAATCAATAAAAAAATTGAAAAAAGCGGTTTGCATTTCCCGAGCCGCATTTTGAAAGCTTTCCATACGGCTCTTAAAACTTCTGAAATGTCCCCGCTTACTGTTCTTGCGGGTGTGAGCGGAACGGGTAAATCGGAACTTCCTCGTCTTTACTCTCGTTTTGGCGGTATCAATTTCCTTTCGATGCCTGTGGAACCGAACTGGGATTGTCAGGAAGCGATGCTTGGTTATTACAACTCTATTGATAATTGCTTTGAACCGACAGATATGCTTCGCTTGCTTGCGCAGTCTCAACGTAATGTCGATGACCAGCAGGGAATGAACGATGTAATGACAATGATTCTTTTGGATGAAATGAATCTTGCCAATGTTGAACTCTATTTTGCGGATTTTTTAAGTAAGCTTGAAACGCGTCGCGGCCTTGCGGATAATGACCGTTCGTTCCCAAGAATTGGTGTGAAAATCGGATGTAAAATGGCTGATTTCCCGCTTAAGCTGGGCCGCAATGTGCTTTGGACAGGTACAATGAATAACGACGAAACGACAAAGACTCTTTCGGACAAGGTTCTTGACCGTGGAATCGTCATTAATTTCCCGCGTCCTAAAACATTGATTCGCTCTAGGAAAAATAGCGTACTTGCAGAGCCGTCTCCGCTCTTGTTGAAGTCTAATTGGACTTCTTGGGTGAATAAAGCGATTGCTTTTGAGGATACCCTTATAAATAGTTATAAGGAAAAAATCGAGAAAATTAATGAACAGCTTGGAAAAGCTGGGCGTGCTCTCGGTCATCGTGTTTGGCAGTCTATTGAAAACTACATGTCTCTTTATCCTGATGTTATTGCATACGAGGGTAAATCTCGAGAACTTGCAATGGATAGGGCTTTCGAAGATCAACTTGTTCAAAAGGTAATGCCGAAACTCCGTGGGCTTGAAACGCGTGGCTCGCAGAACGAAGTGCTTGAAGCCATTAAGGGTATTATTCCTGAAACGCTCCATGAAGATTTCAAGAATGCCGCTGAACAGAATTACGGACAGTTTATCTGGACTACATCGGGATATTTACTGCGTGACGATGACGTTGTGCTGGATGCTAAAAAAGATGATTTGAAACCTGAAGAGAAGAAGGGTTTGCAAAAGGATGCCGGTAGAGCTTAGTACAATATATAAGCAGATTGCTACAGGAAATGGAAAACAGTACGAGTTGCTTTTTTCCATTGTTGGGATGTTGTCCTCTGTAATGGAATTTGATCCTGTTACAGATGAACCTCTCCCAATGACTGTTGATGATATTCTGTATGGCCTTTCTTCAGTTGATGCTAAGAATATGGATTGGCAGAATGATCGTTTACAGCATATTGTGTGTTTTGCATCTACCGCAGTCCGTAATCTAATCGATTTGCTCCATGAAAAAAATCTTCGCGAGCATCGGATTACCCGCCCGGAACAAATTCGTGAAGTCGATAGCCGCAGCATGATGTGGCTTGCTAAGAAGCCTGGTTTTACGATAAAGCAAAAAATTGCTTCTGAACAGCGTATGATGGGGGTGTATCATACAACAAGTCTGGATACTGCCGAAAACCGCTTGTTAAAGGCTTTTATGCAAAAGCTGGAAGAATTGCTTTTGGAAAAGGAAAATGCTTGTCGCAAGTGTGAACTTTCCATGAGCGAAGATTTCGAGCATTTTGTGTCTATGGTGCATCGGTGGTTAAAAAGCGATGAAGCTTTGTTGATTGGCAAATGGAATAATACGCCGCCGAATAATACGCTTTTGAATGACAAGAATTATCGAAAAATTTGGAAAGCGCATTTGATGCTTCAAAATTTGAATGATCAAGTGCAGCGAGATTTGGAACGTATTGGAACTTTAAAGAATGCGGCTTGTTTTTGGCTTTTTGTTGCCAGAATGAACCGTTACAATGAGGTTCGCTTTCTACAGAAAGTTTTTTTCCCGGAAAGTAAATCGTTGAGTTTTACGAAAAAAGAAAATTCCCTTGTAGGGTACATTAATTTATCGTCGTGGAAAAAGTTGAAATGTACTTTGCTGGAAAGTTCTATTGATTTGTCTATCGGAGATGCTAAAAATAGTCTTTCTTTTAATCAAGAAATAACTGAATTTGCTGCAGTATTTTCATTTGTTGAAAAAAAATGCGGTGAAATTTTATTAGGAAAAAATATTGGCTTTCCAAAGAATTTTGCAGATGGAAACCAGCAAATGGTCGAAGTTGCTGCTGTTGACCTAAGTTCAATATTGCCGTCATGTTCATTTGGCAATGGACTTAAAGGTCAATTTTCTAAAAAGCTTGTATGCCAATCGCAATGTATAGAAAAAAAATGGTATCCTTGCTCGTCCGCTCGTTCTAAATTGATTTTTACCAACTCAGAGGATTTAAAGACCTTTTCGATTCATTCAATTTTTGATAGTGCTTTATTGCCCGTTTCGGATTCCGAGGATAATAAGACGGATGTTGAAAAAGCATGTGCAAATTTTGCCAAGACTATAAAGGACGAATTGCATTGCAAAAAATGCCTTTATGTTACAAGCGATGATGTAGATGATTTTTCGCCGAGCGTGAATGCATTTAAGTTCTACATGAATTCCGCTTTTTCGAATACCGAAATTTTGCCTAGAAGTATCGCTATTTTATTTGCAAGTCTTCAAGATGTTCAGGCTCGTTTCCGTAAGGAGGACGAAGTCACTGTAAGGACAATTTTTGATGATTACGAAATAAAGTCCAAGATTCGCATTGATTATGATAAGCAACTTGCAAAAGAAAATCCAGAAACGAAAGGTTTTGTATTTAAACGTTTGTGCGTCTCAAGGGAAAATCTAAAGAAAAAAAATCTTCAAAATATAATTCCGAAGAATATGGAAAATCTTTTAACATTGCATGATTCCAATTTGTTAAAAGATTCTTTTTCCGTTGATGAATTTCATTTTATACGTAAGGTTGGAATTCAAAAGATTTCTGCGGCTAAGAAGGAAATAGTCTTTTTTGCGGATAATGATTCTTCCGTAGGGGCTGTTAAATATGACCGCTTGCAGAAAATCACGCCCGATATTCCTTTATGGCTTGACGTTTTGCCGAAATTGAGCATGGTTGATTCAATGGGTGAAGAGCATGTGCTTGTTGAACCGGAGAAAGTGTCTATTCGTCCTGTTGTTGGGAAGCCCATTGATATTCCTATTTCATGGAAATTTGGTTTCCCACAAGGTAAAGAGTTTTATGAATTTCCACTTATTCAGGGGGATAATAAGGAATCTTCGAAGTATTTTGCTTTTATTCAAGATTCGTTGTTCCCGCTGGAGCATGAAACTCAATGTCGGCTGAAACTGACATACACGTATGGTAAACCGCTTCCTTATGATCTTGAATTTCTTCCTGTTTCTAAGACAGCTGAATTTAGGTCGGTCTCGGTTAAATGGGAGAACAAGTCGCGCAAGGATTATATCCATGATATGCCTGTCCCCAATTTTGTGCGTGAATATACTTGGGAGGATATGCAATCTGTACAAAAACGTGATGCTAAAGAGACATCCGATTTGGTAAACGATTGGTTGCCTGCGGAATATGAAAAAATTGAGTATTCAGGTTCTTATAAGCTTGTTAGGGAAATTCCTTCGAATCGTGGAGGCGAAAGAGTATTCTTTATTGATTTGAACCGTTCAATAAGTGCGATTTGTCCGATTGATAATCGACAAAATGCTCAAATTGGGAAAGATGTCTGGTGTTGCTTAAAAGTTGATTCCCAAGGACGTGTTAAAGCTGTTGATCCCCATGTTATTGGCTCTAATTGGAATGATACTGAGTTTAAAAAATCGCTCCGTTTCCCGGCGATAATGGTTTGGAATAATGGAAGAAGTATAGAGGATGATGCATGCCCTCAGAATTTTCAGGAGAAGACAAAAAAAATATTGGATAAAATGAAGGAAGTCTTACAAAATTCGGATGTTCCCGAATGTGTGAAACGTGAATTTAAGTTCTTCCTTTCTTGTATGCATAAAGATGCTCCGGAATGGTTCTATTCGGAACTCCCCGATATCCTTAAAAAATTAGAATCATATTTTGACTATCCTAATTGGATTGCCTATGCTCTTGGTGATTGTTCAATGGAATGGCAAATAAAATTGTTAGAAAGTACAATGCTGTTGCTTGAAAATTCCCAAAAGGCGGAATATGCGATAAGGGTCTTGGCTGTTGCGTTGTGGCGTGTAAATAGTTTTGTATTTAATTTAAATTCGTATGATGTAAAAGTAATTTTGAAGGCCATTCGTGAGCAATTTGAGAAAATGAAAACGCAGGAAAATAACAAGTTAAAAAATTCGCAAAGGGAATTATTGCTGAAACCTAAAAACCAAAGGGGTTTGACTTTGAAAAGTGTTCGACTTTATTCAGCTTGCTTAGAGTGCATTGTAGCTCTGTGTCGCCTGCGAAAAACGAAAAACGGTAAAGATGCGGATGAAAATATGTTATCTGCACTTTCCCCTGCTGTAAATCCTAATGTGAAAGGTATTGTTGAAAACATGAGACTTATAAAAAGCGGTATAAAGACATTCCTTACATTTAATATCGAACGTTCTTCTGATGATCAGACTCCAGAGTTGTTGTATGCGGCTCGTGGATATTTATCGGGATCAATAGATTCTAATGCGATTAAGGTTTTGGAAGCTGATTTTAGTGAATAAAAACACGGTATTGAAAAATGAAAGATAAGGTTACTCTACTCACATGGATGGCGGCTAATAACGATCCTCAGGCTTTAGAATCGTTGTTGAATCACTTAGATCAAAAATATAGCGTCGAAAAAGTCATATATCTTTATCAGAAGAAATATGTAAAAAAACTTGATGACGTCAAAAATATTTTTCCTGTTGAACCTTTTGAAGTCAATCTCAAAAATCCGACGGCGCATAAGGAAATCTATGAGGCTGTGAAAAATAATGTTCTCCCGTTGTTAAGTAGAGAACGTAATTTGATTGTCAATGTGTCTGCAGGGACTCCGGCAATGCATGCTGTTTGGCTCATTTTGTATGCGGGTGGAAGTTTCCCTAATGGAACACTGTTGGTCTCGTCTCAAATTAATCGCGAAACGAGAGTGACGACTTGTGATAACGTAGATTTCCCGATTACGACTTATTTGAGTGAGGTTCGTGAATTCGAACGTGAAAATCCTGATGTGCCTGTTTATCAGCCTGTGGCGAAATCGCTGGCGAGGAAAAACGCATTCGAAAAAATAAGAGCTTATGCTGGTGTTACGGGAGTCCCGCTCCTGTTATTGGGAGAAAGGGGAATTGGTAAAAGTAGTGTTGTGGAATCTTTTGTATCAACGATAAAGAAAAAAGATGTTGTAACAGAGGCTTGTGGCTCTTTAGATTCAAATTTGGTTGAGTCTATTATTTTTGGGCATAAGAAAGGGGCTTTTACAGGAGCTGATAAAGATAAAAAAGGTATCCTGAAAGAAGCTGATGGAAAAATTCTTTTTTTAGATGAAATTCAGGATTTGCCGAAACCTGTACAGCGAAAATTGGTGCGTACGTTGCAAGACAAAAAGCATCGCTATTGTCCGCTTGGTAGCGAGAAAGAAGAAGTTGCCGATATTGAACTTGTATGTGCATCGAATTTACCTGAAAAAGAATTGAAAGAAAAGTTGGATCCCGATTTTTATGACAGAATCTCTTTTTACAAGGTCGAGCTTCCTCCATTGAGAGAATGTCGCGAAGATTTGCTGGCGGATTGGCGTGGTGTTTGGAAAACAGCACGTCTCGATAGTTCGCCTGAAAATGCTCCAGAAGATGAATGCTTGATGAAGTTTTTTAAGAAGTCTAGCTTGCCGGGAAATTTCCGTAACTTGCAGTCTGTCGCCTATCAAATTATTGCATGGAACGGTAAAAAATCAATGGAAGAGATTCTGAAAGATATTTCTTTTGAGGATTTAAACGGAAAATCTTTTAATGTTGCCGATTATCCGGAATTCAAGGATAAAACATTGACAGAGGCGAGAAATTATTTCCAGCACAAGTTTGCAGAATATGCTTGTAGCAAGTACCGGACGCAAAGTGAGGCTGCGAAAGCTATTGTTTGTTCAACGAAAACTCTTCAAAATTTGATGAAAAAGTGAAAATAATTATTGCTTTTCAATGATCATATGCCTCCGCACTTCCATGCGATATACAATGACTTGGAAGGAGTCTTTGAATTATCTACATTAGACCCAAGTTCATGTCAAAGATGATCACCGACCGATTGTTCAGCAACTTTCGAATTTGGACTTGTTCAAGGATTTCAAAGTTCAGGCTCGTACAATCGTGTGGAGCAACGGTGTCGATTTCGCACCGGAGTTTATCAAGAGCTTGTCTTAGCTTCTTGCTTCAGTCTTTTTTTTTGACGGAAATGATAACCGTCTCAACTGTATCTCCTGGCGCTAGTCTTTCTTCCCGTTCCTCCCTGTCCGGACATCTTTTTTGCGCCCTGTCCTCAACTGTCAAAAATTTGACACTTTCTTTTGCTATATTCACTAGACCCCCGAACGGGGTGTCTGGCAGCGGTTGTTGCCAGGCGTGTATCACGAGGGCCGTGCGGGCTGTGCTATCCAATCAAGGGTGTATGGCTCGGTGGACCCAAAATCCGGAAACGGAATCTACAAGTAGGAATCTCAAATGGATTTTTCTGCGATTATTGCCGAAGAGCTGAATCTTGAAGTGTGGCGCGTCTCTAAGGCGCTCGAACTTATGGACCAGGGGGGCACGATCCCCTTTATCGCCCGTTACCGCAAGGACCAGACGGGTACTTTGAACGAAATTGAACTCCGCGACATCAGCCACCGTCGCGACTACCTCCAGGAACTTGTGGACCGCAAGGAAACGATCCTCAAGAGCATCGAGGAACAAGGCAAGCTCACGCCGGAACTCAAGGCTCAGATTGAAGCTTGCAAGGACAAGACTCTTCTCGAAGATATTTACGCTCCGTTCAAGCCGAAGAAGCGTACTCGTGCAACGATTGCAAAGGAACTTGGTTTGGAACCGCTTGCCCGCCTCATGTGGGCCCAGGAAAATACGGGCAACACGGCCGAAGAAATCGCCCGCATTTATTTGTCCGAAGAAAAGGGCCTCGCCGATCCGCGTGCTGCACTCAAGGGTGCTGCTGACATCCTCGCCGAAGAAGTTGCAGACAACGCAGAATTCCGCCAGTACCTCCGCAACAAGGTCGAAAAGACTGGCGTCATGGTTTCCAAGGTCAAGAAGGATTTCGAAAAGCAGGAAACGAAGTTCAAGGACTACTACGACTTTAGCGAACCGGTCTCGAAGATTCCGAGCCATCGTATGCTCGCTCTCCGCCGTGGTGAAAAGGAAAAGGTGCTCCGCCTCTCCATCGAGGTCCCGAACGAAGAAATGGTCGGTTACCTCCAGAATCAGGTTATCAAGGGCGACTCTGTCTGGAAGCCGTATCTCGAAGACATGTGCAAGGACGCTTGGGAACGTTTGCTCCAGCCGAGCATGGAAAGCGAAGTGCGCCTCCTCCTCAAGGATGCTGCTGAAGAAGAAGCTTTCAAGGTATTCTCCAAGAACCTCCAGGACGTTTTGCTTGCCGCTCCGGCAGGCCACAAGGCTGTGCTCGCCCTCGACCCGGGTTTCCGTACGGGCTGCAAGGTGGCTGTGCTCGACAAGAACGGCAAGTTTATGGATCATGGCATCATCAAGCCGCATGAACCGTGGAACGACAAGGCCGGTGCCGCTGTTTATCTGATGAGCCTCATCGACAAGTATCAGATTGACCTCATCGCAATTGGTAACGGTACGGCAAGCCGCGAAACGGACGCTTTCTGTGGCGAAATGGCTCTCAAGTTCAAGGGCAAGGTTCCGCCTCGCGTCATCGTCTCCGAAGCTGGTGCATCTGTCTATAGCGCAAGCATGATTGCTATTGCCGAATTCCCGAAGGAAGATGTTACTACACGTGGTGCTATTTCCATTGGTCGCCGCTTGCAGGACCCGCTTGCTGAACTTGTGAAGGTTGATCCGCAGTCTATTGGCGTGGGTCAGTACCAGCACGATGTGAACCAGCGCGAACTCAAGAAGCGCTTGGACGAAGTGGTGGAAAGCTGCGTGAACATGGTCGGTGTCGATGTGAACAGCGCTTCTGCTCCGCTCCTCTCTCACGTGGCAGGCCTCAGCAACACGCTTTCTGAAGCTATCGTGAAGTACCGCGAAGAAAACGGCGCTTATGCAAGCCGCGAAGACTTGAAGAAGGTGAAGGGCTTTGGCCCGAAGGCTTTCGAACAAGCTGCAGGCTTTATGCGCATTCCGGGTGCTGAAAACCCGTTGGACGATTCCGCCGTGCATCCTGAAAACTACGCCCTCGTCGAAAAGATGGCTGAAAAGGTTGGCGTTCCGGTCAAGGAAATGGTCGGCAATGCGGACGCTGTGAAGGGCATCAAGCTTGATGAATTCCTCTCCGACGAAGTCGGTCGTGCTACTTTGGAAGATATCCTCAAGGAACTCCAGAAGCCGAGCCGCGACCCGCGTAAGGAATTCCGTTATGCAAAGTTCGATGACCGCATCAAGACCATCAACGACCTCGTGACGGGAAGCTGGATGGAAGGTGTCGTGACCAACGTTGCTAACTTCGGTGCTTTCGTGGACATCGGCGTGCATCAGGACGGTCTCGTTCACATTTCTGAAATCAGCGACAAGTATGTGACGGACGCTAAGGACGTGCTTACGGTCGGTGACGTGGTGAAGGTTCGCGTGGTTGCAGTCGATGCTAACCAGAAGCGCATCAGCCTTTCCATGAAGCAGGAACAGACGGACGGTGTCGCCGGTGCTGGCGTGAGCGGTCCTCGCGGTCAGCGCGTGGGTGGTCCGCGTGGCGTTGGTCATCGTGATGGTGGTGCTCGCCCGCAGGGTGGCATCCAGGGTCATGCGACGATTGCCGACCTTAAGAACAAGATTGCGGGCAAGGAACGCCCGGGTTTTGCTCAGAAGAAGCCGCAGGCCGCCCAGCCCGCCAAACTCAACTCCCTCCTCAAGAACCTGAAAAAAGGCTTCTAAGATTTGATTGCGACGGCAAGCTTGCTTGCCGGCATAAGCAAATCGCCGGGCATTGCGCTCCATAGGAGCGCAAAGGCTTCTAGCCGAGAGTCCATCCGTCATCCTGACGCCGAAGGCGGAAGACTACTTAGAAGGCGAGTGTTGCGACCATGCTTGCATGGGCATAACCGAGCCGAAGAGTTGGGGCTTGCCCCATCTAGTTAAATCAAAACTTTACTGGATTCTTCGCCATAAATGACTCAGAATGACGATTCAAAACAAACAAAAACAGCACTCGATAGAATCGAGTGCTGTTTTTGTGTTAAGTCTCACAAGATAAGCAAAGCTTCGTTACATCGCGAAATTTGCGACAACTTTGCCTAAATGCTCGAAATTACGAGAACTTGATAACGCCAGCCGGGCAGCTTTCAGCTGCGTCCTTGATTTCGTTTTCGTAAGCAGAGAAGTCTACGCCTTCCTTAACGACCATCTTTTCCGGAACGGAGAAGACAGCGTCGCAAGTTGCTTCGCAAGCGCCGCAGGAGACGCATTCGTCGCTAGATTCATCGAGCCAAACTTTTGTAATTGCCATAAAATACCTCTTATATTGGTTAGGTTTTCCCAAAAGATATAAAAAAATTACGCTTGCAGGGTGAAAAAAGTAAAGGAAAATGGAAAAAAATGGGGCTTGGCCATTAGTCAATGGTCAATAGTCATTAGCAATAACCAACAACTAATAACTAGTATCTCCTAACTCCTAACCAACAACATGTTTTTATATATTCTCATTCAAATGCGTAAATTTGTCTGCCTTATAATCCTATTTTGCTCGTTCTCTTTTGCTTCACCTTCTGGTGGGTGGTCAGGCTGGATGCGTGATTTGGTCTCGTCAGAGGGGACTATTTTGCCGCTCAGTTTTAGTATCAATAAAGACGATTATAATTTGGGGTTGTGGGGCGGCGTAAAAATTGCCGACGGATTGTATTTGAATGGTCAGTCGTTTAATTTTCATTTGGTTAATGACACTAAAGATTCTGTCACAAGAATTGGTGCTGCCTTTCTCTTGCATACGATTGCTATACCGATTGCGATCTATGATTTCTTTGATCCATCTAGTCATGAACTCCGTGTATATTATGCTATGGCGGCGCTATTAAATCCCACATTGGAATTCTATGTCGTGCGTGAATATGTCCCTATTTCGGTCGGAATCGGTTATAATACAGATTGGTTTGCTTTTAAGCCTAATCAGAAATTTTATTTCCGTGTGCATGGTGATGTAAACATCGAAATTCCTTTTTTTGTTAGAGTGACGGCTTCTTATTCCTATTCGTTTTTGGACACCTACGATTTGAAAAAAGGTTTCAGGCTTTATTTTGGAGTTGCCTTGTTCCATTTTCCTGTGTCAAAGCGTTGGTGGTAGAAATCATAGAAAATACAGAATAATCTCTACCCACTACCTACTGCCTTTTGCCAACTATTTTTAAATTTGGTTCAAGTTTTTCGGGCTAATCCGGGCAATGGTGCTCGCCTTTCGCCTGAAAATTATGAGGACATCGTTAACGATGAAAAAAGTGGTTGTAAAAATTGGTGGCAGCTTGGCAATCGACGAAGCCAAGTTGGCCGATTTTGTGGCGGCAGTCAGCAAGCTTCCGGCTATGGGCTGCCAAGTGGCCGTGGTGCACGGCGGTGGCAAGGATATCAACGAGAATATTTCCTTGCTCCGAGAACAACCCACCTTTATCGACGGTCTCCGAGTCACGACACCTTCTATCATGAAGATGGTCGAAATGACGCTCTCGGGGCACGTCAACAAGAAGCTCGTGCGAATGCTCCTCGAAAACAATTGCAGCGCCGTCGGTCTGAGCGGCGTAGATGCCAAGTTGTTTGAAGTTGTCAAGAAACAGGGCAAGGTGGATCTTGGTCTCGTGGGTGAAGTCAAAAAAGTCAATCCGAAAATCGTGGAAACGCTCTGGTCTGCTGGTTTTGTGCCCGTGGTGAGCCCGATTTCGATTGGTCCTGACGAAAACGGCAAGGCTGTGAGCTGGAACGTGAATGCCGATACGGCTGCAAGCGAACTGGCTGTGGCGCTCCATGCTGACCAGTTCGTGCTGGTGAGCGACGTCCCGGGCGTGATGGACGATACCAAGACCGTCATTCCTGAATTGAGCGAGGCTGCTGCCGAAAAACTCATCGAGTCTGGCGTCATCAGTGGCGGCATGATCCCGAAGGTCCGCGAAAGCTTCAAGAGCATTGAACGCGGCCTCAAGAGCATTCACATTGTCGGCTGGAAGGATGCCGAACACTTTGTAAAACAAATTAATGGAGAACTGAACTATGGCACAATCCTTGGCTAATTCGATTTTTGAAGAAGACAAGCAGTATATCGCACCGCTTTATGGCAAGGCCAATATTGAATTTGTCCGTGGCGAAGGTTCTTACTTGTTCGACAAGAACGGCAAGAAGTATCTTGACTTTGTCGCTGGCATCGCTGTGAACGCTCTCGGCCACCAGAACGCAGCTATCAAGAAGGCTGTCGAAGAACAGATGGACAGCTTCTTCCACATTTCGAACCTTTATCCGAACTTCCCGCAGGTGAACCTCGCTAAGGCTCTACTCGCTGCAACGGGTTTCGACAAGGCATTCTTCTGCAACTCCGGTACCGAAGCTAACGAAGGTTGCATCAAGTTTGCACGTAAGTATTTCGATCGCAAGGGTGAAAAGAACCGCCAGAAGATCGTGACGTTCATCAACAGCTTCCACGGTCGTACGTTTGCAGCCCTTTCTGCAACGGGTCAGCCGGCTATCCGCGAAGGCTTCGGCTCCATGCCGGGTGACTTTGTTCACGTTCCTTGGAACGATGTGGCTGCCCTCAAGGCCGAAGTCAACAACGACACTTGCGCCATCATGCTCGAATCTCTCGCTGCCGAAGGTGGCGTGATGACCGTTTCCGATGAAATGGTCGCTGCCATCAACAGCTTGAAGAAAGAATTCGGCTGCCTCGTGATTGTCGACGAAGTCCAGGCAGGTATGGGCCGTCTCGGCACATTCCTTGGCCTCCAGAAGCATGGCATTGATGCTGACCTCGTATCGCTTGCCAAGGCTCTTGGCGGCGGTCTCCCGCTCGGTGCAGTGCTCCTCCGCCAGAAGGTTGCTGACCAGCTCAAGGCAGGCGATCATGGCACAACGTTTGGTGGCAACCCGGTTGCTTGCGCAGTGGGTCTCGCTGTTGTGAACCAGATTGCAAAGCCGGAATTCCTCGCCAATGTCGAAGCTCGCTCAGCTCAGCTCAAGGCTGGCCTCGAAGCTATCGCCGCAAAGTTCCCGGCAGTGAAGAGCGTGCGTGGTGAAGGCCTTATTCTCGGCCTCGCTCTCGACGAATCTCTCCCGGTCGGCAACGTGATTGCAGCCGCCCGCGACGAAGGCATGATGGTCCTCAGCGCTAAGGGCAACGTGCTCCGTTTGCTCCCGCCGCTGAACGTCTCCGCTGCTGAATGCGATGAAGCGCTTGCAAAGCTTGGCGCGGCTTTTGCTGCGGCAACGAAGTAAACCGCGCGGCACTTGTCATGCCCGATTGTCATCCTCGAAGCGAAGCGTAGGGGATCCATTATTTTTCAAATCGGACATTTGGTGGGCATCGCCGTCTCGAAAAATTAAAAAAGACCTGGACTTAGTTCTTGGTCTTTTTTGTATATTCTGCGCTTTGTCGCTTTTCAAGCACGTTAATTTATGTAGTTTGTACTATGATGAAATCTTGATACTGTTGTAACTATCGATGGTGTAAAAAATACCTATTCCTCGCCGATTGCTTTATGAATGATGAATACAAGGAATCTTTCCACCTCAATGATTCCTGTGAAATCGGGTGGAACGGAAAATACGCCGAAAAAGAAGACATCCTTGATTTGCAGGATGCTATGGAAGATAAACAGTTTAAAGAAAAGTTCGCGAAAAAGTGTGAATTTTCTCGATGAATTTTACCTATTGTAAAATTTTCATAATTTTTAAAAATTTTTAGGCCAAACGAGTTTCTAAAACGTGTTAATGTAATGGATAGGGAGCATTTTCTGTCTATGAACCCGACATCATCGGGCGTTTAACAACGGAAAAATATGGAAAACGACAATAATGTAGCTGAAATCCATTGGGGCAAAACAATTAGCGAGGCTAGAACTTATGAGGAGTATAAGGGGGCTGGTGTTTTTGCTGATCTCCTGACAGATAGAACTTTCAAGAAGGCTTTCAATCCCGACTCGCAGAATAAAGTTTGTTTGATTGCGCTTTTGAATGCTGTGCTTGAAGGTGAAATCTCATCGCCGATTGTGGATGTTCAGTCTCGTGACAAGGAATTTAACGATGGATCGAATGAAAATCGGACAACGGTTTTTGATTTGTATTGCATCGATTCCGCACAGAGACGGTTCATCATCGAAGTTCAAATTTTACCGCAGAAAAACATCGTTAATCGTGCTATTTACTATGCTTCCCAGACGGTTATTGCGCAGGGCGAACGTGGTCAAAGCTACAAATACGAGTTGAAGCCGGTAGTTACAATCGTATTCATGGAATTTAATGTGTTTGCCGATGACCGCTATATTCGCCGAGCGAAGCTTCGCGAGGTCAATGGTGCTAGCGTGAGCGATATCCTCTCTTTTGCGTTTGTGGAACTTCCGAAGTTCAATAAGCCTTTGGATCAACTAGAGACGACGCTAGACAAGGGACTTTACGTGCTGAAGAACATAAAAAACATGACTCATATGCCTAAGCAGTATGCAAATACGGCGTTCGAGCTCTTGTTTCTCATGGCGGAATTGGCTAAATTATCAAAAGAGGAACAGAAAATGATCGATGAAGCACAGAAAGCCAAATGGGACGCATACGCTATTCGTGAGTATGCTATTGAAACTGGGCTAAAAGAAGGTTTGGAAAAGGGGCTCAAACAGGGGCTCAAACAGGGGATTGAACAGGGGATTGAACAGGGGCTCAAACAGGGGATTGAACAGGGGATTGAAAAGGGGCTCAAACAGGGGATTGAACAGGGACTTAAACAGGGAATCGAACAAGGAATCGAACAGGGTCTTGAAAAAGGTATGGACCAAAAAGCTCGCGAAATGGCAAGAAGTATGCTTGCTGAAGGTGATTCGGTACAAAAGGTTATACGTATTTCAAAACTTTCTGAATCTGATGTTCTCGCTATTAAGGCGGACTTAGATAAAGTCTGAATTAATTTTTAAGACCTGGATTTTGTTCCAGGTCTTTTTGTATGCTCGGTGCAGCGCCGCTTTCCGCGCACATTCCCTTTGCATTTGTCTTTCCTACCGACTACTGTTTACTTCTAACTTCAATTATCTCCCTTCTCGGGATGATTTCTTTTGCAAGTACATTTGCTTGTCGGCGGCTGCAATGACTTCATCTTCGGATTGCATGCCTGTTGTGCGGATGGCAAAGCCGTAGGCGGCGCTTTCTGTAATTCCTTGAACTTGAGTTTGCTTGGAAATCTCTATAAATTGCTTCAAAAAAGCTTCGCATTTTGTGTGATTGAACTTGGGTATAATTACTAAAAATTCGTCGCCACCAGTGCGGATGGCTTCGGCATTTTCGGGAAGAATCTTCTTTAAAATTTCGGCGAAGCTTTGGATGTATTCATCTCCTTTGTTGTGACCATAATTGTCGTTTATTTCCTTGAGGTGGTTCAAGTCAAACATCACGTAACTGCACGGGAGCTTGCGCTTCACGTCATCGGGATGCATCACCAGGTAGTTTCTGTTGAAAAGTCCCGTCATGGCATCGTTGAAACTGATTTTTTCGATCAATTTGTGCGAGGTGTTTTCACTGACCTGCACGCCGACAAAAAGGCAGACTATTACAAAAATCACGCTGACGATATCTATGCGGATACCTTCGGCAAACGGCGCTGCTGAGCCTGCAATAAAGGGGAGAATGAAGTAAATTGTAAATAAAATAAATGTTTGTAGCCCGAACTGCTTGCGAAAATAGATGATGATTCCTGTCATGATGAAGCCCCAGACGCCGGTGGCTAGCCAAGAAACAATGGTCTCGTTTGAGGTCCAGTCGCGGGTAATGTCACCTGTAGAAATGTCTACGCCGACGTTCAGTAAAAAGTCGAGGACGCAAAGGGCGTAAATGGTGTAGTGTGTGATTTTGCTGAGTTCGCACTTTCTATTTTCGAGGAACGCGAATACGTACTGCGAAAAGTAGTAGATGCATAGCGCGCTCGAAACAAAGCTGACTAAATCGACAATTGCGTAAACTGGGGCCGAAAGTTCTCCATCGCAAAAGTGGATGATGGCGTACGTGATGATTACGCCGTGGTAGGCGATGATCATGCCTATAAAATTGTATTGAAGCCTGTCGTTTCGCCAATGCCCGACCCAGAGAAGAACCAAAATGAGAGACAAGATGGAAAGACTGAACAAGTCGATACAGATATTTATCGCCTGAATAATATCGTCCATGGCTTCCTCTGTTAAAAAATCACTATATCAGTATATAAATATAATCTATGGATATGGAATGTTTTGAATTGAAATTGAATTATTTAAAAAGTGTGATTAGTGTCAGCCTCCAATTTAAACTATTGGAGTTTTTTTGCTTTTTTTAAGCCTATATTCAATAGGGCGATCGCCGTTTCGTTTGATAGGGGCTGTTGAATCAATTTCATGTATATGAGCAGGACGATTATTGCAAATATGTCGAAAGCGACTTTGAAAATGAAGAGGTAGATTATAATGGGAAAAAATAATGCTAAGAAAATAAATCCTACCATATAGCTGTTTGCTCCTAATGTGTACATTAGCAATGTTAACAGGGTGCCTAGTCCTAGTAACAGCGGTGATAGTGGTGTGGTTGTTGGAATTGATGTGGTGTTGACACTATGCGTGTCAAGGATTTCTTTTTGGTGCGTGAGAATATCTTTGAAGATGAAGCATGTCAAAATTTGCCCGATACCAGGGAGTAGCGAGCAAGCGACAGCGATCTTGGGTGAAAAACGGGTTTCTGTAAATTTGCGAAGATTGCTCAAAATACGGTAAAGCCACTTACAATAAATAGCTAATGACGAAAGCAATACGAAAAAAACGAACAGAGAATGGAGTGGATATGCGATAAAGAATAGTCCTAACAAAAAGTCTGATCCAAAACAGTATCCGATGATAAGTATGAAAAATAAGAGTATCTCGGTCTTGATAATTATAGGAATGAATTTTTTTACCCTGCCAATCAGTTTTTCTCCACGCTGGACATTCTCCTGAATTTCTTTGTCGAAAAATTCTTGCGACTGAATTTCATCATTGACGGATTCGCTCTCTTCGCAATTCATGCTGGCCTCTGTAGGTTGTCGGGAGTGTCGCTGGGAGTGTTGGCTGTCGCCAATGAATGGAGCGTGCTTGCGTTCGCGGTGATGGTGCGTATGATTTTGATGTAGCTAGCGAAAAGGAATATGCCGGAAAATACGCTGGCAAACCATACGATTGGAATCCACTCTTTGAGAATGCAGATAGACAATAATCCTGACTGCATCACAAAGCCGGATACGGAAATTACGGGGAGTAGCCTATCAGGAAGGTTCCTGCAGTCTTGATGATTCCTTTCAAACACTTCTTTTTGCCGGGCGAGCAAGTCGTTGAAAATAAAATATTGAAAGACAGGACCAATAACGGGAATTAGGGCGCAGATGACTGCATCATCAGGAAAAAAACGCATTTTCGAGAAATGACTTTGTTCTGTTTCGGAAAAATGAAGCCAACCGCAGTAGTGATAGATGCACTTGCATAAGGAAATAACTAGAAAGATGCATGAAGCAAGAGTGGCTAGGGCAAAGACTGGCCATAACAAGACTAACGGCGGGCATAGTGCTGTTATGAGTAGAGGGACGAGCCAAACCCAAAAACCGACAATTATGCCCAGTAAGTTTATGTCTAAGGGACCATTTGTTGATTCCCAATATATAGCAGTTATGGGTAAAATAATCATGATGAGGCTGGTGAAAAAGAAAGCCTTAAGCCAATATATCGCCTGATCGCCACGTACTTCGCATTCCGTGAGGGGTGCTGCTTCCTCCGGCTCGATTTTGTCTGCCGGGTTTGCGGTTGAGGAATTGACCTTGCTTTCATTCGGTGCGTCACACCACAGGCACTTCGGCATGTCGTCTTCGTATTTCCTTCCGCATTTCTTGCAAATCATGCTGGCCTCTAGTGAATTAATCTGAACTTTAAAATACAAAATAAAAAATGCCCGCACGAGGCGGACATCTTGCAATTGTGTTTGGATTTACTAGTAACTAAAAACTAGTAACTAGTAACTGCGGCTGCGCCGCACTACTCCTTAATCGTCGGAGCCTGTCTTGCGACTGGCGCGAGTTCACCATGCTTTCTGAACAAGTGCTTCACGAGTGTACCGAATCCACGGAGAACTCGGTAACGTTCGCGCGGGTTCTTGATGGCCATGATGCCTTGATGGAAAATGTAGCTCGGACGCAGGTAGAATTCACGGCGGGCCTTGTCGCAGAAGTCCACGAGAGCTTGGCTCGTGAGTTCGCCACGCTGGATTGTGGTGCGGTGGAAACCGTCCTTGTCGAGCCACTGGCTGTAATCCTTCGACTTGAGAGCGCCGCTTTCAAGAGCTTCCTTGTAAGCTTCGGTGCCGGGGTATGCCATGATGGGGTAGAACTGGGCTGTGTTCGGGTTCAGCTTCTTGGCGTAGTCTAGCGTCATGCGGAGCGTTTCCGGCGTGTCGCCCGGGTTACCGACCATGAAGCATCCGTGAACGAGGAGTCCTGCCTTGCGGGCATTCTTCGTAAATTCAATTGCCTTGTCGGTGTTCTTCACACCCTTGTGGATCTTTTCGAGAACCTCGGGGGAGGCGCTTTCGAAGCCCACGCACATTTCGCGGCCACCGGCCTTCTTCATGAGCTTGAGCAAATCGAGCGGAACATCGGCGCGGGCGTTGCAGCTCCACGTAATCTTGAGACCGCGTTCGAGAATCAAGTTGCAAATTTGGCGCACGTGTTCGTGGCTTGCCGTAAACGTATCGTCTTCAAAGAACACTTCGCCTAAATCTTCGAAGTTTTCCTTGATGTACTGGAGTTCGTCGACAACGTCCTTCGGATCGCGGCGGCGGAATTTGTGACCGTTGAGCGTCTGCGGAATCACGCAGTAGCTGCAGTGGTTCGGGCAGCCACGGCCAGACAAAATCACGATAAGCGGGTTCAGGTTTGCGCCGTAGAAATACTTCTTGTAGCAGCTGTAAAGGTGTTTGCGGTAAACCTTGGAAACCCACGGAATTTCGTTCAGGTTTTCAATCTTCGGGCCTTCGGGCTGGAAGTCCACTTTGCCTTCGGCGGTGCGGTAGGCAAGTCCTGCAAACTGACCGACGGGAGCGCCATCGCCACGGAGAGCGCGCACGAGGTTCCTACAGGTGTAGTCGGCTTCGCCAATCACCACGTAGTCCAAAGACGGTTCCATTTCCATGGATTCGAGCGGCTCGGCAGTCGCGTGCGTGCCCATGATGGCAACCTTCACGTTCGGCAAAGCTTCTTTAATCGCATGGACGACCTTGAGGTCATTCAAAATACTCGGGGTGCTTGTGCTGCAAATGACAAGTTCCGGGCCGAACTTCTTAATGCCTTCGAGCGTCTGCGGAAGGTCGAGTTCCATAGCGGGACTGTCAATAAGCTGGATTTCGTTACCGTCGGCTTCACAAACGCCGGCAGCATAGCTCAAAAACATTGGCCAGTAAAGCGTACTGGATTTCGTAACACACGGGGATCTAGATTCCCGACTGAACATCGGGTGAAACGGGGGATTTAAAAAAGTAACGTTCATGACGCTCACAAAATACATAATATGAAATGATTATGCTACATTATAATGCAATGAAGAAGCTTTTTTTCACGTTTTTTACGCCTTTTGTGATTGCAGGCACGGCTATCGCCGCGCCCAAGGCTGCTTCTGTTGCTTTGGATACTATTCGCACGACTTTTGATGACGGTCGTGTGTCACGAATTTACACCGTTTTAAAGGGGACGGATGTGCGCGAGGGGGTGTCACTCTCTTATCACCCGAACGGTCAATTGGCGATTGAAGTGCCGTATAGAAATGGCAAGATAGACGGGGTTTTACGTTCGTACGATGAAAATGGAAAGCTCCATGAAACCATCGGGTATCTGGAAGGCGAAGAAGAAGGCTATAGCACCATCTATTACGCGAATGGCAAAAGGAAAAGCCGCGAAACATATCGCCATGGAATCTTAAACGGGGTGTCAGAAATTTGGGATGAAAAGGGGAAACTCCGCCGCCAGGTTCCATATGTAGACGGACAAATTCATGGTGTGTTCAAAATGTACGATGAGTTCGGGAAAATTATGGAAGACATGAATTTTGTTCATGGGCTCCGCCATGGCGCCTATCGTCGATACAAATATGGCAAACTAGAATTTGAAGCCGAATTCCAAAACAACCGCTGCGTCAAGAATTGCAATTTTTAGATCGCTTCGCTCTCAGCTCGCTCGTAAACTCGCTTTGGGCTATGGGGTCGGCACGTTGTGCCTTTGGGGTCGCTTCGCTTTGGGCAATTGCTCATACCTCGGAGGGAACCGTAGGCGACCGTGCCCATAGCTATTTTTTCTTTGGCTTCACGGCATTCCAGACCATGTAAGCGATAAAGAGCACGCCAAAGCCGAGCAATGCGATGGCAAGTTCGGAATTGTACTTCTCGATGATGTCCTTTTGTCCGTGGGCGAGGTAGCCGAGCAATGCGAGGACGCAGTTCCAAATGGCTGCACCGAGGAATGTGTAGAGCGTGAACGGAGCGAGCTTCATCTTTGCAAGACCTGCCGGGATAGAAATCAACTGGCGGATCACTGTGATGAGGCGGCCGACGAATGTCGAAATGGCGCCATGTTCACGGAAGTAGTTCTCGGCCTTTTCAACTTTCTCGACATCAAGCAGCAAGAAGTGTCCGAGACGGCTATCTGCAAATTTGTAAATAATCGGGCGGCCGAGAATTTTGGCGAGATAGTAGTTGATATAAGCGCCAATCAAAGCGCCGAGCGTTGCAAAGAATACGATGAGTGCAATGTTGAGGCCAGAACCCGGCTGCAATGCCTTGTAAGCGGCTGGCGGCACGACAAGTTCAGACGGGAACGGAATGAACGAACTTTCAATCGCCATCAAGAGCGTGATCGTTCCGTAGTTTAAGTTGTCATTGTACCAATCAATTATTTGGTTGTAAATGCCTGTTGATTTGGTAGCCTCGGCAGCTGCGGCGCCGGCATTGGCGACCGTATCAGCGGCAATTGCATCAGAAGCAAAAGTAAAAGCGGTAAAGAAAAGAGTTAAAGCAATAGTTGTTTTAAGGACTGATTTTTTCATTGGGACAAATTTAGAAATTTAAAAAATAAATTTTTTGATTTTATTATAAAAGTCGTTTTTTTTAATATGAAAAAGTACGTCATGCGGGCGGGGCCCCAGCTCGGAGTTGCGAAGGCCGCACGGGCCCCTCCCTGCACCCTCCCCATCCTTGGCCGACGCTTTTTTAATAATAATTGCTGTTATTGATGTTAGAAATAGAAGTAAAGGCCGACGCCGAGGAGTGCTGCTGCTGTTCCGAGCAAAATGCCGCCGGCAATGGCTTTGTTGTCGCCTTGATCGACTAACTTCTTGTTTTTCTTGACTTTGTTCTGGTAGTTTGTTCCTTTGACCGCTCCTGGAATTTTAAGATCCTTCTTGATGTCGTCAGCGTCGTTGTAGTCTAAGTGGGCAAAGTACATGAGCAATCCACCAATAAGAACGGTTCCTGCAGCACCGCCAATAAATGCTTCGCCGAGAGTTTGCATTTTCTTTTCGTGCAGCCACTTGTTTTGCTTTTCGATTTCGTCAAAGTCGGTCAACTTTTCAAGATCAATGCTCAAGTCTATTTGCGATACCGGTGCGACAAAGAAATTGACGAGCGTATCTCTGTAGCCTGCTTTGCGGATAATGAGGCTGTCTGTTCCCATGTTGTAAACGGGGATTTTTTCAGGCGTCTTGGCGATTGCCTTGGAACGCTTGGTGATGGGGGCGTCTGCTTTGTAAACGCTTGCGCCTTCGGGGAATGTCAAAATGCGAATTTCGGGAGCAACGCGCTTAAGTTTGAGTGAAATATGTACTGTATCGCCGAGAAGAGGAGTGATGTTTGTGCTTGCTCCCCAAAGGTGTCTGTCGACATCCCAATAGGCGTAAAGCGGGAATTTGTTTGTGTCTGTAACGACGAATGTGCAAGGCGATTTGCAAATAGCGTCTTTTTCAGAACGAGAAATCGTTGCTCCGTCGGGGTCCGTTTCAATGTGGATGTAAGCACGATTTTGTTTTGCTTTAATAGTCTCTTTACCTTGAGCGTCTAAAAGTTGATTCCTTAATTTGTTGTTGGTAATGGCATCGCTGAATACGGCTTGCCTTGAAATGTTCACGCTAGCTCTGTGCAACATTGGCAACGAATCTTCGTAAAATGCATGCGTGAGGTTTAACGTTAAGCTATCGGTTTTGATATTCGGGACAATTTCGCCAAAGTATATAGACTTGTAGCCATAAGAGGAAAGTTCGTTTTGAATGCAGATGTTGTCATCACAGTTCTTGATATCGCTCTTGCGAATGAGTTGTGGATTTTCGCCAGCTTCCATGAGCAATCGCGCGGTAAGGCCTGTGAATTGGTCGGCAATGGACTGGTTGACTCCTTCTCCAGTGTAGGCTATCAGAACGGTTTTGATGGGCTTTGGTGCAGGCTTTTCGCTAGACGAACTGATGCTAGATGAACTTGCAACCGGTGCGTTTTCGCTTGAAGAACTGGAGCTAGATATTTTTGCGCTAGAAGAACTCACGCTAGGCGATTTCGTGCTGGAGGAACTTATGTGGGCTTGTTTTGCGCTTGAAGAAATCGCGGTAGACGAACTTGAAATTGCTGCAGAACTTGATGATTGGGCCGAACTTTCTGCTGCCGAGCTAACGGCGATTGAACTTGAACTTGGCTCCGTTTTTTCAGCCGTTGTTTTTGCTTGCGAAGTTTCGTTTAAAAGGTCGTTGCCTTTTTCATCTACAATTCTTTTGAATTGCTTCTTGGCAATCTTTACGATTGTGAACTTGTTTTGGATGTATCCGCCAAGGCTTACGGTATCGTTTTCAATACCCATAAGTTTTGCGCGTTGCTTTGTGCCCGACAAGAGCTCGACATCAACGAAAATGCCTTCGGTGTTAGCGAAAGTGGCGGTTAAGGCGATTGCAATGAGTAAGAAAATCTTTTTCATATTCTACCTAAAATGAAAGAACGAATCCTGCTGTAAGGAATGCTATTCCTGTTGCAAAGAAAATCCCTGAGACTGTTTTAGCGGTTTTGGCGCTACTTTTGTGGTCTTTGAAATCACGCATGTGTTCATCGTATTTTTCGTTTACGAAGCGCGTGTTTTCCATAGCTCTTTTGTGGTCGTTTGCTTTGCTTATATTGTAAAGCGAGATGATTGCAGAAATTCCGCTAATGGCAAAGGGGGCGATGGATGCCCATTTGAGGTATCCTCCGAGTATGCGCCTGTTCCTGTGTTTTAAAAGGTCTTGATTCCTTTCGATTCTTTCATCGTCGTAAGTTTGCTTGAGTGCTACAATGATGAATGATGTATCGTTAGGCGAGAGTGCAATGTTGATTGTCGTATCCGCGTAATTCGGGTGGAAAAACGAAACGATGATGCTGTCTTTTCCATCGGGTACAGGGATAAATGCGGGGGATGTGTAATTGGGTTTGCTGGCGAAGTCTGGAAAAATCAGGCCGGTGTACAAATCAACCGTTGACGGATTTGTCGAAATCTGCAAATAGCGAGTCTTGGTTTGGGTTGATGCGCTTTGTTCTGCAAAGACATTCCCGCAAAGAGCAAAAAGCAAAATGACAATTGCGATGGAGGCTCTCTTGATATTAATCATTTGTTGTCCTCCTGCTTGGTGTATGGTCCAAAAATTCCTGTTTCAGAACCATTGACCTTGATTTTCCAATAAACGTTGGGTGCCTTGTTGCGTGCATAGTCTTCAGCATTTACGACAAGCTTGCATTCATTTTGACACGTGTTGATTATGGATACAATGTTGTTTTCGTATTTTGATAGAACTGTATCTGCGTTTATTGTTGCATAAATCTTTGACACGTTAACGCCGGAACCGTTATCGAGAAGCATGAACTTGATTGGTACGGTTGTCGGAAAATTTGTGTTGATTGGAGTCATGTTGGGCTTGACATTGTCGCGCAAGAACAATGTGTCGGTTACCGTTTTTGTGCTGGGCGCTAAATTGGTTGTTATGGAATCGCAACCGTATTCTGTACGAATTTCATCGCAGATTACAATTTTTATGTTTGATTGCGGACTCAGTGTCTTTATAATGTTTGTAGTCGATTTGTTTTCTGAAATTTTAGAAAGAGTATCTCCCGCTGCCGAAAGAATGGCGCCTGTTAGCTTTGATTTTTCCGGGAAGAGGTTGGATAGGCTTACTACCGGAATCTCGATAATTGAAGATCCGTCATTTTTTAACTTTGTGGAAAAACTGAATACGTCGCTATACGCTTGTTCAGACAGACCTTTTTCGTTTTTGATTATGGCACGAACTCCCCAGTAAATTGTGGAGGATTCGGTACCGTGATTGATGGTGTCGCCTTTTTCGGTTATTTCTGCGTTTAAGTCTCCAAGCAGATTGACGCTGCCCATGCAATCCATGTTTCCAAGCGAAGAATTCCAAATGTTAGATTTGTTGTAGCCTGCGAAAAGTGTACAGTACGAGGTTTCCCAGGGGTCAATTCCTGAAATACTCCATGTGAGTTCGAGTCCGTTCTCATTATCGCCATCGACTTGGTTGTAATTGTTGGCGGGTGACTGTAATGTAACTTTTGTTGGCGTATTGACGTAAATTTTTGCGTTTGTTTGTAAAGTGTCGCCAAGAAGATCGATTGTTTCAAACGTTATGTTATGGATTCCTGCTTTGTCAAAACTGGAATAGACCGAAGTTGCTCCTGCTTCGTCATTATCAATTTTCCATTTGTGAAAACTGTAATAAGGTATAGCCTGTTCCGCCGATATATATTCTCCATTAATGGCGTAAACACCGCAAATGCGGATTTTTTCATTAATGTTGACATAAAATTTATCTGAAGATTTGTAGCGTTTGTCGTTGTAGGGCTCGCCATAATAGCTTTCAGGAACGATAAAAATCGATTGTGTAAGTTCAGAAATATCCGACGATTGTATCTCGGGATCAGAACATGAAATGAGAGAGTATGTAATTGCGGTAGCGAATGCAATTGATAGAGGAATGTACTTGTAATTCATTAGTTTTCCTCCATTGTTGTTGCTTGCTTAACGTAAAGCTTCCAAGTCTTGCTTTGATGTAAGCCGTTCTTGTAGATGACTGTTGATCTTATGGTTTGCTCGGCATCGAAAAATGCTGCTTCAAGTTCTGCTGAAATCGTATTTGTGTTAGGAACAGAAATAATGATTTTATTTTTTGTGACGTTGAAGAGTTGCAATGAATCTACGACAAAATCAAATGGGTTTTTGTCTTGAATGAACATCTTGACGAGCCCGTCGTTTGCGATAGTCGTATCGTTGTTTGTGGTAAACCAAAGTATGCTTGGCGTAATGTAGAATGATTTGCTGAAAACGTTCTTGCTTCCGTCTGTTGCTGAAATCGCAAGAATTCGGTATGCCCAACTTTTATCGGTTTCTTTGAGCACGACTGTTAAAATGCTGTCTTTGTAGAATTTATCAAGAATAGGTTCGTTTTCGAGGGAAACTTTGATGTCCTGTGATGAAATGACTCTGCTCCCGTCCTTTACAATGAATTGCAGTGTGTCGGCAAAATCAAGTGTGTCTCTTTTTGTAATTGAAACGATTGTCGGTGCAATTAAATCGACGAGCTTGAGGTTGTTTGCAATTGTTACAAAGCCATCGTTGATTTTGACGTCTTTTATAATCGCTCCAAAATCAAAGTAATCCGAGCTAAGTGTCAGTTGATATGTTCCTGCTGGGATAACACCTAGTGAAATATTGTTGTTCGTCGATGAAAGATTGAACTTGAAATCAAAATGCTTGTTGAAATCGTCCTTGTTTTTTAGCGTCAGCTGCATGGGAACCAATGAGGCTTGCCCGATATCGATTGTTGCTTGCAATGATCCTTCGCCAGGGAATCCTTTGGTATAGAATGAGCTTTCGATTTTTTGTATCGATGCAAAATTGTATTCGTTATAAGCTTGAACTGACCAATTGTATTTTTTGAATTGATTTAATTTGTTGTGAAATGTGAAATTTGGTTCGTATAGAATAGTGTCAATTTTGGCAAACTTTGAATCGGCATTGGCGAAATCTTGCTCGCTCAGTGTAAATCGGTAGTAATGGGCAAGTTTGATTCCTTCGGTTTTGGCACTCCAGGTGAAGTAAATTGCTTCGAACGGATCGATGGCTTGCGTTCCGTTGGCTGGAGTGAATGCACTGTCGTTTAAAATTGGATTGTCTGCAACCCACACGTCAAGCGAATCGTAGTGCATGTCGCCAAAGTGATCTTTTAGCACGAACGTAAATTTGTGGTGACCGGGTTCGGTAATCTGTTTCTTGAAATTGTATTCAGAGGAACAGTATTTGCCGTCCATGAGCCAGTGGTAATCTTGAACTTTAATGATTTTATTCGGACTAATCGTTGTTACGAAAAAAATCGTGTCGTTGACATGAAACGTGTCAGCCTTGACTTTCGATGATACATCTGTGATGGTTTTTGCTAGGGCTACATTTACACTGATGTTGATGGCTTCTGCTTCGTCAAAAATGTGGTCATCAGAATTAAAGCATGACTGGAGTAAACTTGCAAATGCGGCAATGGCAAAAATTTTCAAAAATTTCATTTTGCCTCCAATGTGTCGACAACGTAAAATTTCTTAGGTGCAAGAGTATCGGCATCGCCATAAAGGTCTCGAACGATAATGCGGAACGAGTGTTCTCCTGCTTTAAAGCCTGATTGCTTGACTTGCAAAAGCGTTCCGACATCATATTGTTTACCGTCAATTTCAAGAATGTGGAACAACGTATCGCCGTTGCTTAAATCCTTGTCGATGCTGTACCATTCAAATAAGAATGCGGATTCCGGTGAACCATAAAGTTTTGCTCCGCTTGATGGGATTGTTGAATCCGAAAGTACAGGAGGAGTGTTGATGACGACTGTGAATTCGTAAGTTTTGTTATTGCCCTCTTGGTCGGTGACGATAAGCTTGTTGGGGAGGTCCTCTCCGGATCTGTTTGGGTAGAACGAGTAACTACTTCCGTTCTTGAGGAGATTATCTTTATTCTCGTTAGAATAGAACCACTCAAACGAAAGCTCATCATGGAATTTTTCGGGAATGACGCTAGCTTTGATGGTTGCTGAATCGGAGGGGTTTACCTTGAGTATGGTCGAAAAAGAATTGTCTTTTTGCTTGACCATAATGCTGATGGATTCGACCGTTTGCAGCTCTTGTGGGTCGTTGGGAGCGTCGAGACATCCGGCAAGAAATATGCCGAAAAAGGCGAAAAACGCTAAAAGGGGTAATATGGAACGATAGAACAAATTCATTTGAATTAAATCTAACTATATTCGTGAACATGAGTGAGCAAAATTTTGAATATAAAAACGCAATGGCGCGTTTAGAAGAAATTCTCTCGAAAATCGACAATTCCGAGATGGAAATTGATGAACTTGCTCTGGAGGTTCAAGAGGCTACGCAGCTTTTGCGTAAGTGTCGCCAAATTTTGATTGCGACCGAAAAGAACGTTCAGGACGCTCTTGCCGAGTTGGACGCTTGATGAATATCGAAAAAATTGATAGTGCAGTCCCTGCCATCGAAGTAAACGGGCTTACGGTACGGTTCCCGATTCGCGGTGGCATTTTTAGCAAAGTCAAGGACTATTTTACAGCCGTTGACAATGTGTCTTTTACGCTCCCGCAAGGGAAGATTCTTTCGATTGTGGGGGAGTCAGGCTGTGGAAAGTCAACGCTCGTCAAGTCTTTAGTCGGGCTCGTTCCTATTGCTAACGGTGATGTTAATTTGTTTGGACTACCGGTAAAAAACGGTAAAGTGGGCACGGCTAAAGATGCTGTGCGCGTGTCGGACTTGGTGCAGATGATTTTTCAGGATCCGTTTAGCAGCTTGAACCCGCGCCAAACAGTAACTGAAATTTTGACCGCTCCCGTAATTGCTCGCGGTGTTTCGTTCGATGAAGCCTGCAAACGCGCTAGGGAGCTTTTGGATCGCGTTTCGCTCCCGGCGGGTGCCATGGACAAGTTCCCGCATGAATTCTCGGGTGGCCAGCGCCAGCGCCTTTGCATTGCTCGTAGCTTGATGGTGCGCCCGAAGGTGTTGCTCTGCGATGAAGTGACGAGCGCTTTGGATGTGTCCGTGCAGGCTCAGATTTTGCATTTGCTTGACGATTTGCGTAATGAACTTGGTCTCTCTATTCTTTTTATCAGTCACGATATGCAAGTGGTTCGCGCTTTGAGCGATGAAGTCTTGGTCATGTACTTTGGACATGCTGTAGAACACGGCCCCGCCGATATTGTGCTCACGAACCCGCAAAACGATTACACGAAAAAATTGTTAGCAAGCGTCCCGACTATTCATCGAGAATAAAAAAGGCGGACCTAAGCCCGCCTAGCAATTCTTCCTACCGCCTACTTCCTACTAATACTATTACTTTACTCTTGCGATATTCTCAAGCGCGTCCTGCATGTACTTGGCGTAAAGCTTGGAGAGTGCTTCGGCGGCGGAGTGCGCATCGCGCTTGTTCATGCTCTGGCGCTCGTCATAGCGCTTTTCCCACAGTGGCGTATCTTCACCGACCTTGCGGAACGTGAACTGCACGGCGAGGTGCGCATCTTGTGAACTGCCTTCGTCGATTTCTTCAATCGCATCGACATTGCCGAGCAATTCAAAATCCGGCTTGCCCATCGGCTTTAAATCGACGGATTTGAAGAGGTTACTCTTGACCAGGTATTCGCCTGTCACTTGCGTGAGCATCTGCTCTGGGCGCGTTGCCCACAAATCCAAATCGTAGAACATAAAGTCATACGGCGATTCGCGATAAACGATGTTGCTGCGCTGGTAGGCCGGGTCAATCGTAAATTTCTTGACGAGAACGCGCGCGTCGCTTGTAGCACCCGATGTCGAAATGGATTCAGCAGAAATAGTGTAATAGCGGGAAGGTTCTGTCGAACCGCCGAGGCAACCCGTGAGCGTGAATGCTGAAAGGAGGGCTGCTGCTGCCAACAAACGATTTACTTTCATGATCAAATCTCCTTCTTAACGACCGCTCTTGCCTTCGGAGCGGATGAGTGCAGACGGGTTGTTCTTAATCTTCTGGGTAAATTCTTCGAGATTTTCAAGAATCGCATTGAGCTCTTCCACGGCGTTTCCGACCTGGTCTTCGTTCTTGTAAACCATGGCATCAACACGCTGCGTGAGTTTGTTCATGGATTCTGCGGTTTGCATCAAGTTTTCGTTCAAACCCTTGGTGTCGATAGCTTCGAGCTTTTCCTTGAGCACGGTGAGGTTTGTGTCAGCCTTGGCGGCAAGCTTTGCCTCTTCGATTTCCGCAAGAATCTTTTGCAGCGAAACCGCAGACTTGCTCATGGTGTTGAGCGGCTTTCTGATGTCGGCGGTCAAGTGGCTTAAGTTTTCGGTCGTCTTTTCGAGGTTCTTGAGCGTGCGCGAAATGCTCTCGGCGTTTTCTGGATTCAACACGCGGGCAAGTCCGTCAACGATCGGATTCGCCTTGTTGAAAATATCGCCCATCTGGCCTGTAATTTGGTCAAACATCGAAGCGGCTGCCGGAACGTAACCGCCTTCGGGAACGTTGGGTTCGCTGAAAGTACCGCCCGAAAGAATAACTTGCTTTTCACCGGTGAGGTTCATGCCCGCGGTGAGCCCAGCTCGTGTCCCTTTCTTGATCGGCGTTCCCTGGGTGACCTTGAATGCAACGACAACCTGATTCAGGTTTTGTTCGTTAATCGTGATGCTTGTAACGCTACCGACGGCAATGCCGTTCAACTTCACCTTGGCATCGACAAAAAGTCCGTTCACGTCCGTGTCGAAAATGGTGTAGTAGTTGTCGAATTGCTCGCTCAGGTAACGCTTGAGCACATAGCCTAGGAATATGCAAATCAATACTCCGCAAAAGAGCATGAATGCGCCTAGTTTAATTCTTTCGGATCGGGTAGTTTCCATATATTTTCAACTCAATCAATAAATTCAAAGTTGTAAAAGTCTTCGGCATTGTACTCTTTCGGGCACTGCCTATTGAAGAAATGCCTGAGGATGGGATCGTCGGATTCCATGCCTTCTTTCAAAGTCGCATCTTTCAGGACGTAGCCGTCCTTGAGATAAACGAAGCGGTCGCAGACGATTTTAATGCTTTCCAGTTCGTGGCTCACAATCACCATCGAAACGCCCAGTGTGTCGCGCAGTTCGAGGAGCAGTTCGTCCAGCGAACGGGCGGTCACCGGGTCGAGGCCTGTCGAAGGTTCGTCGCAGAACAAAAGTTCCGGCTTGAGCGCAATCGCGCGGGCAAGTGCTGCACGCTTCTTCATACCGCCAGAAATTTCACCGGGGTACTTGTAGAACGCATGGAGCAAGTGCACTTTTTCAAGGCGGTCTGCAACGATGGCTTCCATCTGGCTCTTGGGCATGTAGGGCATGCTGCGTTTGAGCGGGAGCATCGCGTTTTCGGCGACGGTCAAGTCCGCAAGGAGTGCGCCGCTTTGGAACAAGACGCCTGTGCGCATACGGGTCTCGCTATTGAGACCTTCCTTGGGGCCAAACTTCTTTCCGAAGTAAGTAATCGTGCCTTCGTCCGACTTGATAAACTTCAACACGTTGTTTAAAAGCGTGGATTTACCGCAACCGGAGCTCCCAAGCACCATGCGGATTTCACCCTTGCGCACTCCAAACGAAATATCCTTGAGGATTGTTTCGTTCCCGTAGCTCGCTTTCAAATGTTCTACTTTTAGAATTTCGTCCATATTGACCTCTAGTAGAAAATGAAGGCGAAAAGGGTATCTGAAATCACGATGGTACAAATGGCCGCCACAACGCTTGAAGTTGTCGCCTTACCGACCGCTTCTGCACCGCCATGGGCGTTGAGTCCCTTGTTGCAGGCGATGAGCGTTACAATCCAGCCAAACACGAGAGCCTTGATGGTACTCTTGAGGAAGGTCATCGGGTCGATGCCGTCGCGGAGCCCCATCATGTAATTCGAGAAGGAAATATCGCAGAAGAAATACGCAATGAGGAACCCGGCGAAGCTACCGACGATGGAGGCGCTGAACGAGAGAATTGGGGTCGTGACACTTAACGCGATGAATCGCGGAACCACGAGGTACTGCACCGGCGGAATGGCCATGGACTTTAACGCCTTGATTTCTTCGCAAACGCTCATGTTTGCAATTTCTGCCGCCATGGCGCTACCGGAACGCCCGGCCAAAATAATCGTTGTGAGGAGCGGGCCAATTTCTGCAAAAATAAGGAACCCAAGCCCCGATGCGAGGTAAGAACCGCCGCCCACCGCATTCAACATCACTGAACTCTGCAAAGCCATCGTAAGGCAAATGAGTCCCACGAACAAAAAACAAATACCCATGGCTTCACTGCCGGACTTGAACATCTGCTTGGTAATGCCTCCAAAGTGGATTTTGCCCTTGTCGAACGGACCGATTATCGTCCAGTAGATAGACATGAACAAAAGCTTGAGAACTTCGAACGTTTCCCTAATGAGCATGAACCCGATGTCGCCCATCATTTCGAGAATATTGTTTGTCTCGCGTTGAGGTTTTTCGGGCGGTTCCATCTTGCGGAGATTCTGCAAGTGTTGCTTGATTTCGGGGGCGAAGTGCGCGAGGACGAGCTTGTTGCCCGTCTTTTGGGAAAGCTCCGCTAAAAGTGCAAAAAAGGCATCGGCGCTGTAATCCATCGAGGTGAGGCTTGATCCGTCCAGATAAAGCTCCCCTTTGGAGAGGGCACTCCTGCAATTCGAGAGCAGCCTTTTGCTGTTCTCCGCAGTCAGTGCGCTAGGCAAAACTATCGATGTCGTTTCCATTGAGCGACAATTTAGAAAATTTTGAACCGCGACTGCGGCAAAAAGCCCCGTTTTCTTTCAGGAATGTTGGAATTTTGGTCAAAAACGCAAAAAATGGGGATAGGTGGTAGTGCTTGTTAAACATTTTCTATTTTTACGTTCATGGCTGACTTCCGCAGAAATAATCGCTCGAATCGAGACCGCTTTAATCGCGGCAATATGCGTTCGGACAACAATCGCCCGAGTGGCAATAAGGACCGCCGCGGCTCTAGTCGCGACCCGCATGGTGAATGCTTCACGCTTCGCATCGAAAAGATGGTGCAAGGGGGCGAGGGCATGGCGCGCTTGGAAGACGGTCGTGTGTGCTTTGTGGCGGGAGCGCTTCCGGGGGAACTCTGCAAGGTGCGACTCACGTTCCAAAAAAAGGACTTTACCAAGGGCCGTGTTGTCGAAGTTCTGGAAGCAAGCCCTGATCGTGTGAAACCGCTTTGTCCGCTGTACGGAAAATGCGGCGGCTGTAGTTTGCAGCATCTCACTTCTGAAAAGCAAGCGGAATACCTCGAAAAAGTCGAACGCGAAAACTTCAGGCGCTTGGCGCATGCGGAACTGCCCGAAGATTTTGTGATTCATACCGGAAACGCGTGGGGCTACAGAAACCGCGCCCGCGTTGTATTCTGCGGCAATTCCTTTGGCAATGCCGGTGGTGATGGTGCGGCAAATCGTGAAGGTTCTACTAACTGCGCATGCTTCGGTTTCCGCGGCGAAGAAAGCAACAATATTGTCCCGTTTGAAAATTGCCCTGTGCTCACGGACGGCTTGAATGAATTCTTGCGTGGGCCGGCAGCAACGCTTCTCGCGAATAATCGCCGCGACATTGATGTGAATATTTTCGACAACGGCAAAGGCGAAATCTCGTTCTATTACCCGGGAATGCGCAAGTCCGACTTTGACACTCATGCCATAAGCGTTGTTGAAATTGCTGGCCGCAAAATCGAAGCGGATGCTTCCGTGTTTTTCCAGAGCAATTTGGGGCTCTTGCCGGAACTCGTTGAATCAGTCCGCAAGGCTGTGGATGAAGGCTTGGCAAGTGGTAAGGCGACTAACGATTGGCTTATAGACTTGTTTAGCGGTGTCGGATTCTTCGCTTGCATTTTGCAGGACAAGTTCAAGAAAATCACGACTGTCGAACGCGAAGAGGGGTGCCTGAAACACGCAAAAGTTAATTTGTCTGCTCCTGCGGCGGTTCCGACAGCGAAAAATTCAGCGGTTCCAGTAATCGAAAACGTTTCGGCGCCTGCTGAAGATTGGCTTCTCGAAAACGTTGTGGACGTGCCCGCCACTCTTATTGTGGATCCTCCGCGCACAGGACTGCCCAAAGAAGCACTTTCTGCTATCGTCAAGAGCTCTGTCAACCGCCTGATTTACGTTTCTTGCGATCCGGTGACCCTTGCACGTGACTATGCCAAGTTCGCCGAGGCCGGTTTTGCGCTTTCTCATGCCGAAGGATTCGCTTTTTACCCTCAAACACCCCATCTTGAAATGATGTTTGTACTTGACAGATAGTTTTTTGCTATTTTAAAAAGTGCTGTTGGGAAAAATAGAGGGATACAATGAAAAAACAGAAAATCGTTATGTTTGCAACTCTCGCCTTGGGTGCACTGTTTGCGGGGTGCTCGAAATCTGAACCCGTCATCGCTTGTGGCCGTGAATGGAATCCTGCTGTGGGTTACGTCGCGGATACGGGTAGCGTATTTAAGATGGCTGATGAGCTCATTATCCAATTACGTTACGGAACGGGTTTTGATTTTAATACGCTGAAATTTGCGTTCTACGAAGGAACTCTTGGCAACAAGGGTACTCAGCTTTGGGAACGTGATTTCCATGTTTCCAATAAAATGGAAGCATTTACACTTGAAGCGCGTTCTCGTCGAGGCGGCTATGCGACGGCTCGCGAAATGACGAAACTCAAAGCCCCTGGAACGGTTGTTCTGGAAATTTCTTCCGAAAGAGGCTTAATCGCTGCAAAACAGTTAACGATTGTCAATCAATAGTTGGTTAATTTAATGAATAAAATAAAATTCTTGAGTGGAATGTTTGTCGCTGCTATGCTTACCGCTTGCAGCGAATCCGAAGTGTCTGTTGACTATAAATTAAGTGCTCCTGTCACGCTCGAAATGTACACCGAAAGCTATTATGCAACGCTTGACTTGAAGGGCGAAGAAAAGATGGGGACGATTACGGCGACGTATGCCGATTTGAACTACTCTTCAAAAGGCGATACGACGTTTGTCAAGCGTAACTATGTTATTGACAAGTCTCGCGGATACCTCAAGAATTTTATGCCGACAGAACTTGCTTGGCGCATCAAGGAAGTGAACCTAGCTGCGGTTGATCGTAACGTCACGAATCTTTCTGGGATTGACGATGGCTACGATACGTTGCTGGCCCATATCCCGATGCCGAGTCGTTGGCGCGATCAGCTCTTGAATCCGGAATTCAAGCCGCACCTCAAGCGCTTGGAAAAGCATCGTTGGGAAATGGACCATTTGCTCAAGGGCGTGGTGCCTGTCAAGGGTAACGTGACCGAACTTCTCAAGCAACAGGGACGTTTGAACTTTGCGTTGATTCAGATTGACTCTGTGGTGACGAAGGGCTTTACGAACCGCGACCACCGCAAATGCTTGGACTACGTGGTTTACCTGCACGAAGCCGAAAGCTTCCCGTATTTCATTTGGGAACAGCATGTGGGTAGCAAGATTGTTCCTGAAAAGTTCAAGGGTTATACTTCTGGTCTCAAGGGTGAATACCGCACTGAGTTTGAAGTCATGATTGAACCAGAAACTGGGCTCCCGTGTCAGGAACGTGAAGTCAAGGTCGGAACGCATACGATGATCCACCCCGAAACAAAGGATTCTGTCACGTTCACGAGCCACGTCTCGTACGAAAGACTTTACAACATCAAGCGTGAAGTTGCGGACTCCGCTGAGTAGAGGTTGTTTTGCAGCAGTTGTGAGTTTCGAGTTACTAGTTCTGAGATTCTAGTTACTGAGGTGCTTCGCAACAGTTCCTAGTTACTAGAGAATTTCATATTAAGAATTCTAGTAACTTCTAACTTCCTACTGTCTACTTCCTACTTTTTTTGTACTTTAATCCCATGCGTTTGACAATTCCATTTTTCCTTCTTCCTGTCGCGATGAATTTCATCGGTTGTGCGACTCACGTTTCTTCGCAGCAGACGATGGCCGATGACCGCAATCTCGTTTACGAGGATACGTATAAGGCTTATCGTGAAGCCGAAGAAAAATATTTGAATTTGCTGTTCAATATCGAACGCATGCCCGAAGAAGAAGAACTTTGGGTGCTCAAGCGCGAACGCATGTTGGAATTGATGCAACTCAAGGAATTGATGTTGAACGCTCGTGTAGAACTTGATGGCGCTATTCAAGAATGGGAACGTCATTTGCTCGATGTTCAGGCCGAGGTCAAGTCGCGAGAAATCAAAAAGCTCAACCCGAATTTCAAAGGCCGAGACGCCGAACGCACAAGCCCCGGCCAGCTACTCCCCGGCGAAAAAAACACCAAAAGCTTTAACTACTAAACATTAAACAACCTTAAAAAAACGGCGGCCCTAAGCCGCCTTTCGTTTAAGCTAATCTAGAACTGCATACACAATTATAGTTGCAGATACGTTTTATAATGCAATAAGCGTCGGCCACAACCTTAAAAGGCGAACGCAGCGGGGCTGCTTGCAGACCCATTGCTGAGCCGTAAGGTTGGCGCTTGCGCCAGGATGGGTAAAAAAATTTTACATGGCTACTGCCATGAGTTCAAGAACCCCATCCCAATGGAAAACTTTATTCTGGTTGGGCGGAGCACCTTGGGCAAGAACGTCAAGTGGATCGGATCCAACTTCCAGCCTCCGTGCAAATCGCCATCTTCGCCAATGCGGTCAAGCCCGCGAGCAAACGTGAGCGAAATGTCAAACGGAATACTTCCCCAAATCTTGTTGCTCATGCGGAAACTTAAACCCACAGAACGGTCCCAGAATCCATGCTTGGTAAACTTGTCTGTGAAGAAATTTCCGTTCCATGCGGCACCGATTTGCGAGAACAAGTCAACGTAAAGACTGCGCGTTGTGAATATCCAAAGATTGTGCCTCCAGTCATCGTAAATGGGGTAGAGGTAATGAAGTTCTGCTATTGCCGTTTTGGTGCCGGCGAGCGTGTAGTCTTCGTTACTGCGTAAGTAGGGGTAACCGTCAAGGAATACCGGGGTGTAAAAGTACGAATCCAACGTGTCACTTACATCGTCAGTATCCCAGTGGAGAATACTGGAAATTTTTCCGCCGGCGGCAAGACGTGCGCCTAAGAGCGGAGTCTGGATGCTTCCGTATAAATTAATTCCAAATTGATGGAGCGTGAAGTTTCTGTAATGGGTTTTGATTTGACCGTTTTCAGTAATATAGAGAGTTCCGGGACGGTTTAGGTCGGTGTTGGAGTACTGGTAATAAACGAGTGCCCCGTTCCCTTGTCCGGAAATTCCCGATCCGCCTTCGCCTTCGTGGTCTCCGTAAAGACCGAATCCAATGGTAGCGCTAAAGCGTTTGTTGTATGTCCATTCGACCGTGTCGTTGTAAAAGTTTACGTTAGCCCAGTCATAGCTGATGGCGGCTTGCAATGTATCGATGCTCTTGAAAATACTATAGCCTGCGGTTCCTGTAATGGCCTGTGTTGCAAAGGCATAGTAGCTTGTTTTTATGCTATCGCCCCTGTTTGCGCCAACGTCATCGGCATGGATGGTGTCTTGGCTTGTATAATTAGCGTAATTGTACGAAAGTCCAAGATCTATAGGAGTGCTGCGGTTGTCCCATGAAATAAAGAATTCCTTTTCTTGTCTGGGGTTGAGACCGCTTCCGTTGAAATAGTCTATTCCCTTTCCGAGTTCGAGTAACAATCCTAATTGCACGGTGTTCTTCTTGAGCGCGTCGCTGATAACGACAGCAAGCCCGAGTTTTGCTTTGACTTCGCCATCACCAAACACGGTTAATGACGGAGCGTTTTCGCTAAAGCTCAAGATTGGCACGAACAATGGGATGTTGGGAATGGGCTTGTAATTGCGTTCGGCGCCTGCAAATTCACGATCGACGAGTTCAAGATTTTTGTGAATCTTTTGCGGGAGCGTTCCGTGCAAGATGATTTCTCGTTGCGTGGTGTCTATGACGGCAACCTTGATTGTATCGCGGTGTTCGACTTGCTTCACGTCTTTAAGCCAAACGACTTTAGGAACGGTGCATTTTGCGGAATCTGCGGCCTTTGCGCCTGCTTGCTCGGCTGTTGCTTTTGCTGCTACAAGTTTTGTTGTATCTGCGATGTTTGCTGTATCGGAGCATGCAACCTGAATGGTGTCTGCAATTTGTAAAACGCTATCGCGGGTCGAAACTACAATACTGTCGCGGTAAACGGGCTCAGCTTCTTTTCTGTAAGGCAACTTGTAAAGTGAAAATCCGTCCTTGTCGTACTGCGTAAAGAAAATTGTATCGCCTGCGAGTGTCGGCGTGAATGCGCCACCAACGACATTTGTCAAAGCGCGTTCCTTGCCTGTGTTTAAATCCTTTTCGATGAGGTTGAAAATATTGTTTCTGTTGCTGGCGAAAATAATCTTGTCGTTATCGAGCCATGCCACGTCGCGTTCGTCATAACCTGTGGTGCTCACGACTTTGAAGTTCTTGCCGTTCGTGTCTACGACTGCGATGCCGCGCTGTACATCGTCAAAGAAACTGAAAGCAATGCGTTTTCCGTCTGGGCTGAATTTGGGACTGTAAATGTTGTAGTAGAGACGCGAAGAATCGGGCTTGAAAATATCAATGGGTTCTTCGGAGGTGATGTTTTTCAAGTCACTCTTGAACGGAACTTTACTTAATACAAATCTCGTGCTGAACGGCTCGCGTCGTACAAAGATAATAGAGTTCCCTTGCTTGTTGAATGACGGGTAGACGGCGTCTACAAGGTAGGTGAGCGTTGCTTGATTCTTGTTCGTGTCGCTTAACGCGATGTCAAAGTGCGCGTGCCCATCTTTGTCGCGGTTCTGGTAGCTGATGTAGGCGAGAATCGGGCCGTGCGTGCTGTCGTCGTAAACGTCGATGCCCTTGTCGAACCACGGCTTTTTCGCCTTGAAGCCGGACTTTGCAAATTTGGAAATGTCAATAAGACTGCTGTCGGCTCCTTCGATTTCAATATCGCCAATCTCAACTTTCGTGGAATCATTTTTGGATTGGTTCACTTCGGCTGGCTTATCCGGTTGGTGAGCTTGTCGAACCACGTCTTTCGTCTTTAAAGTATCTTCCAGCGGTATTTTAAACACGCTTCCGTCAAACCAAGGTCCGCCAAAGTTTGATACTCCATAAAGGTTTTTGCCGCTAACAACGGGGAAATCGTTCCAGAATGCATCCTTGGTAATTTTTACACCTTCGACCAATGTACCGAGAGAATCTTTTTGTGCTTGGTAGTATTCAGTGATCTCTTTTTTCCAGGCGTTGTACAATTCCTTTTCGCTGATGCCGAGAACTTTTTTTATAGCTCCGTTCAGCGTGGCGCGGTAGGGGCGCCCGAGTTCTTTCCAAATATTCGGGATGGCTTCGTCGCCGTAATGCTTTACAATGTAGAGCACGAGCGAAAAACCTTGTGTGTAAGGTCCAAGTTCAGCAAGGAGCGAGTTGTCCGAAAATTCGTGCATGTAGGGGAGCGTCATGAGGCTATCGCTGAGCGCTGCCGTGCGGAGGAGCATGTCGCGGTGCGTATCCCAGGAGTCAAAACCCATGCGTGATGATTCGTATTGCGCGGTTCCTTCAGCAAACCAAAGCGGTTGCAACGTAAACGGAATCATGGAAACGAAATCTGTTCGGGTTCGTTCGTTGTAATAGTCCGTAAATCCGAATTGGACACCGTAGAGGTTCGGGAATGTTTTACTTCCACTTTCGATGCTCACGAGATGGCTGAATTCGTGCGTGATAACATCTGAAATCCAGCCGTGGCTGCTGCGAATTTTAAAATCCCAGTTGGTGAGCCAAAGATTCACGGCATTTTCGCTAGGGATGGCGCTTCCGTTGCTGTAAAGAGCGTTGTTCAAGACAGCGCTCACGCGGCCGGGAAGAGCTTTGTGGTAACGGCTGGTGACAGAATCGTAAACGGCTTCGGCATAGGCGGAAACTTTCGCTGCGTGTGTAGAGTATTCCATCGGGTAAATAAACTGGAAATGCTCCGTGCCTGCGGTTTTCCATTTAATATCGCTTTGGTTGCCGTAAAATCCGGCTGCGTTTGCTGCCCCTGCTATAAACAACGTGGAACAGACTGCAAAAATGCCTTTAATCTTAAACTTCATAATTGTAATTTAGAAAATCGCGAACAAATAAAAAACCGCACGAATGCACATGCGGCTTATATTTGGAGGAGATGAGGATTCTTATTGTTCTATAAAAATATGTAAAATCCCCATTGCATTGTGTTAATAAAAACTGAACTTTTATATATGTCTGTATTAACCGTATCTTTCCGCTTTCAACTTCTAACTTCCTACTTATACTCTCGCTTCGCTCAAGTATCAAATGCTAGCCTCGGTTATGCCAAAACAAGTTTTGTCGCAACACTCGACTTACGCATTTGTCCTACTGTCTACTTCCAACTAAAAAAAGCCACGCATTTCTGCGCAGCTTTTCTGGGATTCTAAGGAGAAATTTTATTTTCCGACGCCGAGAGCCTTGTCCAAGCCTTCGATCAACTTGCCGTTTTCGATCACGGAGAAGTTGCCGGTGTAGCCCCAGTGCGTCCAAGGAATCTGGAGTGTATCGCAGATTTCACGCATGGCTGTGAGGTAGTTGATGCGGGATTCTGCGGTAGAACGGAGGTTCAAAGCTCCGAATTCATTGATAATCACCGGTACGTTGTTGGTGGCAGCCCACTTCTTAGCCTTGAGAATTTCGACCATGATGGCTTCCTTGCTGCCAGTCTTGTAGTAGTCCTTGATTGCGTTCTTGACGTAAGATTTTGTGCTCTTGTTGACACCGAAGTCACCCGACACCGTGGACCACTTTGCCTTATCGTAGGGGAACGGAATATCGTGAATTGTGGCGTAGTCCGTCCAGGAACCGCCCTGATGCGTGAAGGCGAACGGTTCGTAAGTGTGGATCACGTAGATGATATTGTCATCGGTGAACGGAGTGCGCTTGGCCAAGAGAGTAATGGAGTACCACTGGGCATCACCGAAGAGGATTGTATGCTTGGTGTTGACCGAGCGGATGGCGTCAATCATGGCCTGAGCTGCTTTTGTCCACTGGGCTGCGGTAACCTTACCATCGCTCATGTCCGGTTCGTTCAAAAGTTCAAAGAACAAGTCTTCACGAGTATTTTCGGCATAGTGCGCTGCAACATGCTTCCAAGTTTCAGCCATCATCTTGATATAGTTCGTGTCCTTGGCGCTTGTGGTGTTGTAGCTATTGTCGTATTCGTGGTAGTCGATCACGAGAGACATGTTGTGCTTGGCGGTCCATTTTACGAAGGAATCGAGAACCATGAACAATGTGTCGTCATCGAACTTGAGTTCAGCATCGGTGCCCTTGACGAATGCATCGCGGTTTGTGGCGTAAAGGTCGAGGTCAATGGGCAAGCGGAGGCTCTTGAAACCGTTTTCGGAGAGGATCTGGACATCCTTTTCGCCCAATTCAAAGGATTTAAACTTGCCGTCGGCATTTTCGAGCCAGTTGGTGAAATTTACACCCTTGTTGAGATACTTCATGGCCTTTTCTTGCAACGGATTTGTTACAGCAATATCTGCGTCGGTGAATGAGACAGTCGGAATGACCGGGTCCTTGATTTCCATATCCGGTTTATCCTTTTCGACTTCGGAAGTGTCTTGCAGATAAAGGTTGTCTATGAATAGCGAGTCCGAAATAGCTTTGTTCTTGTTGCCTTTGGCTTGGAAACTGATTGCTCTGATGTTCTTGGCGTTAAAGATAACTTCTTTGCCCCAGCCGCCTTGTACAAGGTCCTTGAAGCGGATGACGGCTTGTTTCCAGGTTCTAGAAGCTGCAACCTTTGCAAGATGCACGTCATAATCTTCGACATCGGTGACTTCGATATGTACTTCGTGAGCGCCGCCCTTATACCAATATGTGATGCCGCCAAAACGTCCATTGGCGCTGTCCGGGTCTACTTGTACGCCCCAGCCCACATACGGATCGTATTCGTAATCGCCTCTATCGAGCGTGTAGCTGACAAGCAAAGCCTTGGTTGAACCATTGTTGACCGTTGCTGGTATAATGTCGCCTTCGTCATTGAGCGGAGTCGTGATTATGGATGCACCGTTGTTACTGTTGTCGTTGTAGGTGTACCAATAATTGCTGAGGTTGTTCATGTGGTTGCCGTCTTCAAAATCGTCCACGAGAACACCGAGACCTTGCGGGAGTGTGATGGGGCCTTCTGCGGGGAGTGTAGACGGATCAACCGTCCCAGCAGAGCTGGATGATTCGGTTGTGATATCCGCAATTGAGGAACTAGAGGTGAGCTCCGTTGAGCCGCTGGAACCTGGAACTGGGTTTTCTGTGCCAGTGCCCGGATTATTCGCAAATTGCGTATCGGAATTATCGTCGCCGCAGGCTGTAAGTGCCATTGTGGCTGCGATTCCGAGAACGCTTAATGAAGTGTATAAATTCTTGAGTTGCATATGGCCTCTTATGGAATTTTAATTTCTATCAAAAAATATATTGGGGGTATTATTATATAGCTGAAAAAATCGAAAACCGTAATTATAACTGTATTAAGTGTTTTGTTAAAAAATCCTGTTTTTGTAAGAAAAACGCACAAAAAACTTTTATTTTAGTGCCTTTGAACATTGCGCATACTGTAAACTTTTTATCTTGCACTTTGAATGCGCTATTTTTCGGAAATTTATCACGAATCGACCCAGTACATTCCCCATGGAAGTGGGGATCCTGTCATTATGCATTGGGAAAAGCAAGCGTATGCCGATAAGCGTTATGAAGGGTGCCAGAGATACCCGCTCACGGCAGGTTTTATGCCTCTTTTGGCTCCAGTTTCGGCGGATTACTTAGATCCGGTTGGCGTTTATGCGGTTGTGCATGAATCGGATGTTCCCGATGGCGTTTATTATGTTGATCTTGATGACTCGAAACTTGTAAAACTTGGGGGCGAGGATGTTCGCAAGGCGATTCTTTCGGCGTTCCCGGAACAAGAATTTGTTAAAGAATCGCAAACGATTTTCCTTTACACGGGGATTCTAGAACGCGCTGTTTGGCGATTCCGCGAAGCAGCGTATCGACAAGTACAAATGGATGTAGGGTCTGCCTGCGCTAATACGATTCTTCTTGCAAAGTCAAGGGGGCAAAAGGTATTTACGCTTGGCGGTTTTGTTGATGATTCCATTGCGGTCGCGCTCAAGCTTGGCGCTACAGAAATGCCGATGGCTGCCATTGCGATTTTCCCTGAAAAGAGCATGGTTGCTTTCAATTCCGTCGATGATGGTGTTGGCGAATTAGCTTATTCAAACCATGCCGAAATGAATGCTTACGTGGGCGATGGCGAAAACAGCTTTGATATCTCGCGCTATCCGTCGCGATTCATGTTGCAAAATCATCTCGAAAACATCGATGACTTGAATCTTTGCATGAAGGTGCGCCGCTTAAATGCTCAGGCGTTGCCTGGCGATGAGTTCCCGCTGACGCCTTCGAAATTCACGAACGAATATTATTTGCGTGAACTGTGGTATTTACGTGCGGACCGTAAAGTAAAGGCTCCGTTTGCTCACGGAACACTTGATTTGGATGATTTCTCTTCGCTGTTACGTTGGTTGGAGTTGGCGCAAATCAATGCGTTTGGTGCTGGGCTTATCAAGATTTGGATTGTCGTTTTTGATGTGATGTTTGTGTATGCGGGTGTGTACCGCTATATTCCGGTACGCAAGTCCATTTACATGCAAAGTGGTTCTGCAAATCCGAAAAGATTTGTCAAATGCTTTGCTGTTCCCGAACAAGTTCAAAATGCGATGTTTGCGGTGGTGCTGACTTCGAACTTGAATGAATCTTGCAATGTGCTTGGAAATCGCGGTTATCGCTACATGAACTTGAATGCGGGTGTGCTCACGGAATCGTTATATGTTTCCGCGCGCCTGCTCAACAAAACTGCTCGTGAAGAGCATTTCTTTTACCATGATGAACTGAAAAGGCTTCTGGATATTCCAGAAACTGAAAGCATTATCTCGACAGTTGTCGTGGGAAAAAATAAGTAAAATAACGATTGGACTGTTGTTTATTGGTCAATAGTCATTAGTCAGTAGTTGTTCCTGCTTTGTCATGCCCGCGGAAGCGGACACCTCCCTCTCGTCATCCTGAGGAGCGAAGCGACGAAGGATCCAGTTACATTTTACGCAAATATTTTCAGCAATACCGGCGTTATAAATACAGTCATTACGCCTGCGACACCTATTGAAAGGCTGCTCATGGCGCCTTGGACTTCTCCGATTTCCATCGCTTTTGTAGTTCCGAGTGCATGACTTGATGTGCCGATAGCGACACCTTGAGCAACAGGATTCTTGATGCGGAAAAATCTGCAAACGAGCGGTGCCGTGACAGCACCCGTAATTCCCGTGATGACAATCGAAACAATCGTGATGGATGGAATGCCGCCAATTTGTTCGGATACAACGGAACCCATCGGGATGGTGATTGATTTTGGAATGAGCGAAAGCATGAGCGTCTTGCTAATTCCGAAAATCTTTGCGCAGACGATAACGCAAACGATGCTTACTGTGCTACCGACAACGATTCCTGCGAGAATTGGAAACCACGCATTTTTCAGAGCTTGAATGTGTCTGTACAAAGGAACGGCAAGTAAAACCGTTACAGGTCCGAGAAAAAATGAAATGTAATCGCCGCCAACTTTATATGTATCGTAGCTGATTCCCGTGATGGTTAAAAATCCAATGATGAGAATGGTGGCGATGAGAATCGGGTTTAATAGTGGATTGCGCCACTTGTTGCGGATGGTGACGCCGATTTCAAAAGCGATGATGGTAAGTATGATTCCGAACATGGCGTGCTAGGGGTTTTTGTTTTTTGATTTTTTGCTAAGGAGTTGAACGGTCCAACCTGTGGCTGCCATCGTTACGATGGTAATGACTATACAGAGGAACAGCAAAAGTGGCCACTCACTTTTAACGTCATCGCCAACGAGCATAAGGCCGATTGCGGGCGGCAAGAAGAAAAACGCGAGGCGCTTCAAAAAGAAATCGCTAATTTCGCGAATTTGTTCTAACTTGACAATCTTGAGGCAAAGCAAAAGGAGCAAAATGAGCATCCCGAGAATGTTGCCAGGCACAGGAATTCCCGTGAAATCGTGAATTAAATCGCCTGCGTAGCAAATCCCCAAAATCAGGGCCAGTTGTAAAAGAATTCGCATGGGCGCAAAGATAGAAAATGAGCTTATCGCTTGGATGTTACTTTTTTCATTTTATTATTATCGCAATTCAAGATGTACAATATGCGGGCGGGGCCCCAGCTCGGAGTTGCGAAGGCCGCACGGGCCCCTCCCTGCACCCTCCCCATCCTTGGCCGACGCTTTTTTGTTGAACCTTGCCTTGTCATCGCGGACTTGTTCCACGATCGCCTTTTATACCTTTCGCATATAAAAGCTATATTGTGAGTATGAAAATTGTATTTATGGGAACGCCGGAATTTGCGGCACATTTCTTGGAGCATTTGATAGCTTCCGATAACGAAGTTTTAGCGGTTGTTACGCAACCGGATCGTCCTGCAGGTCGTGGCCGCGTGCTTACGCCACCGCCTGTCAAGGTGGCTGCTTTGAATCACAATTTGCCGGTCCTGCAACCGACAGATTTGAAGTCGCCCGAATTCGAAGCGGAACTCCGCAAGTACGATGCCGACTTGTATGTCGTTGTTGCTTATTCCATTTTGCCGAAGAACATTTTGGCTGTGACAAAGTTTGGTGCCGTGAACGTTCATGGCAGTTTGCTCCCGAAGTATCGCGGTGCCGCTCCGGTGCAGCGTGCGATAGCCGATGGCCTCAAAGAAACGGGCGTGACCGTTTTCCGCTTGGACGAAAAGATGGACCACGGTCCGATTCTTGCTCAGCGCATGGTTGTTATTGACCATCAAGAAACAACAGCTAGCCTGCTCGACAAAATGGTGGCTCCGGGTTGCGATGCTTTGGACGATGCCATTAGCCAGCTCAAGAATGGCTGCGAAAAGGATTTGACTCAGGACCATGCTCAGGCAAGTGGCGCTCCGAAAATCAAGAAAGAAGAAGGCTTGATTGACTTCAATCTTCCGGCACATACAATCCACGACCGCATTCGCGCGTTCAACCCGTGGCCGGGTGGATACGGAAAGCTCGGTGGACGCATGGTGTATCTTCGCAAGACGGATACTCCTGAAAACGGTCCAAAGCTTGCGCCGGGCGTTGTAGAATTTAAGGACAACCGATTCTTTGTTGGCACTGGCGAAGGCGTTCTTGAAGTGATTGAAATTCAGGCCGAAGGCAAAAAGCCGATGCCTGTTGCTGATTTTATGCGTGGAATCCAAAAGCGCGAGGGACTTCAATTTTGCTAACAGAACGTGAAGATGCCTTTCGAGTCCTTTTGCTTTGGCTAAAAGACGGCTCGTTTATCAAGGAAAGCGGACTTTCTCCATTTGCGATGGAACTTGCCTTGGGCGTTTGCCGCAGGCATTTGTATCTCGAATATTTTGTAAAGTCGCTGACGAAAAAAATGCCGTCGCGCGAAGCGTGCGTGATTCTTGAAATGGGCCTCTTCCAGATGTTCTTTATGGATGTGCCGGATTATGCGGCCATCAACGCTAGTGTGGAACTGGCAAAGTCAGCTAATTTAGGCGAAAGCACTGCGCGACTTGTGAATGCCGTGCTTCGCTCTGCTCGTCGTCAAGGCGAGCCCACGCTGCCTCCGCAGCGCGTCCGTCGCGTAAGCGTTGAAAATTCTGTTCCCGAATGGCTTGTGCGTCGTTGGTTCGATGTTTACGGCGGCGACCGTGCCGAAGTGTTGGCGAAAGCGACGCTTGAACGCCCTACGGAATGGATCCGCGTGAATTTGCAAAAGACGAGTGCTCCGGTGTTGGCCGAAAAACTCGGCATTACGGGAGCCTCGATTCTGTACGATCGCTACATCGAAGTTCCGCGTGATGTTGGCATGAAGTTGTTGCTTGCAACGCCAGAATTTGTGAACGGTCTTTTCTCGTTCCAGAATCCGTCTGCATACGAAGTCGTAAAACTCATGGATTTGAAGCCCGGCTTGAAGGTTTGGGACGCTTGCGCCGCGCCCGGTGGCAAAACAGCGCTCATGGCTGAGATGGATAGTTCGCTTGAAATTCTTGCCAGCGATTCGTCGTCATCGCGTCTCGAAAAAATGCAGGACTTGATGACCCGCCTTGGCCTTACGAACATCAAAACTGAAGTCATCGACCTCGCTCCGCCTCAAGCCTCTGCGACTTCCTCGCCGCCTTCACCCCTCTCGTCTCTAGTCTCTAGTCTCTCGTCTAAGTTCGATCGCATTCTTCTTGATGTTCCCTGCAGTAACATGGGCGTTATCGCTCGCCGTCCGGAATCGGTTTACCGCATGACACCAGAATCCATCAACGAAATTGCGGATTTACAATTCAAGATTCTCGAAAATGCATCAACGGCACTTGCGACGGGCGGGCGCCTTGTGTATGCCACATGCAGCCCCGATCCTACAGAAACAACGCGTGTTATTGCTCGGTTCGTTAAAGCTCATCCCGAATTTGAAAAAGCGGGCGAGCCTGTTTTGCCGGGCCTTAAAGATTCTCGATTCGATGGCTTTTTTGCTCAAGCTTTGGAATACAAAAAATGAAAAAATTAATTACGATTCTAGCATTAGGACTGGCATCGATTTTGCATGCAGGGGAGGATTCGTTTGCGTTTAAAGACGATTCACTTGCTGTTGCAAACGATATCTCGTTTTCGCATTTCTCCGTATTTCTCGAAGGCGGCGAAATTTACCCGATGGGCGACCTCATGGATGCTGTAGAAAATACTTTATATGGCGGTGTTGGTGTTCGCTACACATATTGGGAAAACGTCGATGGAATCGTGATGTTCCAATATGCTTATTTTAAGCCGAGGTCGGATGATTATTATGATGGCGTTCACCAGTTCATGGGTCGAGTTGGTGCTGATTGGAAATGGAAAACGATTCATCCAGTTGTGCTTGGTGCAGGATTTTCATGTAGCTGGACTCGTGCCGATGTGGAGGAATATAGTTGGGAAAAACGGGGTGGTTCTTTAACTGATAATGAAACAGAATTTGGGTGGTATGCAAGAATTAGTTTACCTGTGTTTAGGTTCAAGGAATATAGCGCAGGTTTTCATGTGATGTGGGAACAACTTTGGACTCTCCCGAAACGTTCTAATATGCTTTATGCCGGTCTCACTTTTGAAAGGAGTATTTGGTAATGAACTCCTTATTGAATAAATTAATATCTCTTTTTGCCATTGCGGCAAGTGTTGCTTTTGCTGCAATCGATCCAGAAATGGAAGGCATGGAAGTTGTCTCTCGTGACGATGGAACGTTCTTGGTGGGGTCTCCAACGTTCTATTTTGATCGCGCGCTTGGTGCTGGCGGTATTCATTCCGAAAGTGAACTTTGGACACCTCGCAAATTGCGCTATCGTCAACTTTTTAATCGCCTGTCGGTGCTCCCCAGTTGGGATCCCATTGAAACACCTTCTGTTTGGATGAAAACGGGCAATGAATTGGGTGATTTAATTTATCAGGATTTTGTCACTGATCCTAGTGATCGCCCTGTCAATAGAACTCCGATTTTAGAAGCGGGTATACGTACACCATTGTGGCATGGCCTTTGGGCTACGTTCCGTTTATTCCAAGATGATCATTACAGCACTAGAACTTCTGGTTACCGCAAACGCATTGTAGATGGATCGTTCTCGTTCTTTGGCGAAAACTGGCCGATGTTTAGTTCATTTTATGGTGGACTTGGTTATACGAATAATTTGATTGACGCATCCGTTCTTGCAGGAATGGAATACGTTTGGCTCTTCACGGAATCGTCTCGATGGATTCCAGTACATTATAATCCGCGCGTTGAAACTCGTGCCGATTTTTGGAATTTCTCTACAACGCTTGTCTATGAAAATGCAGAATATCAGAATAAACGTAAAAAAGAATCTGGTGAACGCCATGAAGTAAATGGTTCTGTTGTTTATAATTGTGGTGAAGATTGCAAACATGGAATGCTTCAGCTTTCTGCGGGCTTGGCATTCCGTTTCCTCGATGACGATGGCGTTGTCTATACAGGTTTGCAGGATAATCGTGTTTTGTGGCCGTTTCTCGAAATGCGCGTTCGTCCGATGGAACAACTCAAGTTTGATGTGATGTTTGGTGTTAATAATAGAGATTGGCTTGTGCAAGACAGCATCGAGTATCGTGTGCCGGTTTTAGAAAAAATGAATGTTACTGTCGGGGCTAAAAATATTGCGGGCACACGCTTGAATCCGATTGCCGATACTCATGAATATTTCGATGGTGATACGATTTCGCTTACCGCAAGTGGAAAAATGAATTTATTGCAAGGCTATGTGAATTTTGAAGATTCTCTCACGGGTTTCCTTGGCTTTGGGCTTCGCGGAAGTTTTTGGGCTGAATATGGCGCTGAAACTTTTGAAGTGAATGAATTTGTTCGAGAAGACGGATACACATTCCGCCAAGGCGATGTCGCTCGCATCAATTCTTGGATTACGGGTGTGACAGGTGAATTCTGGTTGAAACTTTGGTTCAAGGATTTGCTCAAGTTTACGGCGCTTACTGGCTTTGAACGCATTGATGGCAAAGAAAAACGCTTTGAAGTGAACCCCTCGGAATTTTTTGTTTCGTTTAATGCAGATTGGCTTATCAAAAAGACATTCCGAATTTCTCATTCTCTGCGCTACAGGAGTGATGCGGAATGGAATCTCCGTTCTGTGGATCCGCTTGTTGTAAAAGGCGATTGGTATTGGGATGCTACGTTTGAGCAGCGTTTCCCGAAGTGGGGAATCACTTTAGCGGGCTCGATTATTCAAGCTCTTGGTGATGAAGTTGTCGAAACGCCTAATGGAAATTACAGCCGCGTTCGCTTCTTCTGCACCGCCAAGAAAGCCTTTTAATCCCGATTGTGTTATGCCTGCCGGAGCCTGTCCTGAGCAAAGTCGAAGGATGCAGGCTTCTCCTAAAACGCTTTTTTTAATGCTTTTAAACTAAATGAATTGGCAAAGGTCTCAAAGACTTTCGCTTTTTCTATCCATTTGATTTTTGCACCGTTTTCAATTCTTGTGTTGTCTGATTTGATAGCGATTTCTGCGGCTTTTGCCTTCGATTTTAATTTTATATAAAGTACATCGCATTCGATTTTGTGAACGGTAATGCTGTGCCGGAATATTCCGCAATGCTTTATGGATTCTACATCGTCAGCGTTGATGTAATTTTCTGCTTCGGCGGGGAACCCAACGGTAGCTCCGCGCGGACTTTCAAAATGCGGAAGTGCCAATTGCTTGTCCAAGAATTTTTGTCCGCCACATACCGCGAGAATTTTTTCGTCAGCGCATTCAATGACGAGAACTGTCCCATGCCAATTCTTTTCGGTTCGTTTTTTTGCAGGTGGAAATTCAGCTGTGCGGCCATCCAAGAACGCGCGACATTCTTTGTTTAGCGGGCAGTTTTCGCAAAGCGGCGATTTTGTTTTGCAAACGGTTCGCCCAAGTTCCATCAGCGCTTCGTTGTGCATGTAGGCTTTGGGGCTATCGGCAACTTCTCGTGCGTAATTCCAGTAAATCTCGGCGCAATTTTTTTCTGTCATGCCCGATCTATCATCCTGGACACTGTTCCGGGACGGGCATATCCTTTCTTTGATTTTATCTGTCGGCAAAAAATTCAACTCATACAACCGACTAAAAATCCTAATGAGATTTCCGTCCAAGATAGCTTCTCGCTGGTGGTAAGCTAGGCTTAAAATAGCTCCTGCCGTGTACGCGCCAATCCCCGGTAACGCTTCAAGTTCCTTGCGCGTTTCGGGTAATTGAACGCTGAATTCGTTTTTTACGTCATTGACCTTTGTGCCATGACTGCTGCGTTTCTCCAATGCGTGAGCAAGTTCCCGTGCTGTCGAAACTTGCACGTCATTGCGAGCCCCCTTACAGGGGGCGTGGCAATCTCTATGCGCGTTAACAACGATTTTTGCGGTCTTTAAAATATTCCTTGCTCGGCTGTAATATCCAAGACCTTGCCAGTACTTGAATACTTCTGCTTCATCGGCGTTGGCTAGCGTCTCTATATTAGGGAACCGCTCCATCCAGCGGATAAAATAATCTTTGACGGTCGAAACTTGCGTTTGCTGGAGCATCGTTTCGCTGATCCATACAGCATACGCATCACGTGGCGCGTCCAAATCCGCAAGCCTCCACGGAAGCTCGGCAGCGTTCTTCTTGAACCACTCGCGCAAACGTTTCAAAGAATCTGGAGTCATTAGTAGTTAGTCAATGGTCTTTGGTATGTAGGTATGAGCTATGGGCTCGCACCTGCTGTGCTTGGGGTTATGGGTGTTTGGAACTTGAAATGCCCACACCCCAAAGCGAAGTGCCCCCACAGGCACGGAGTGCCGACCTCATAGCCTCGAAGGGCGAAGTAACTAATAACTAGTAACTGCGCCACCGGCGCTCAAATCCCGTACGTCTCGCGTTTGAGTTTCCTGAAGAATTCGAACTGCGTTTTGGTTGAGCTTTCAAGCGTGTAGCGCTCGCTACGCTTGTGGCTGTCGATTCGCATTTGTTCGTAAACTTCTGGTTGTTCGAGTTTAATCGTGCGGCATTCTTCTAGCGTTTCAAGCCATTTCGCTTCGTCAATTGGCAAAATGCGCCCGCATTTGTTGTCGTCTTGCACAATGCTTCTCGGGCCGCCGTAGTTGCTTACGATTGCTGGTGTTCCTGTAGACATTGCTTCTACGACCACATTACCAAACGTATCCGTTGTGCTTGGGAACAAGAAAAAGTCCGCATCTGCGTAAAGCTTTGCGAGCATTTCGCCGCCTTGTTCGCCTGCAAAGCAAACGCTTGGATTGTCCTTGAACTGCTTTTTGATTTCTTCAAGATACCAGCCGTAACCTACGTACATGAGTTCAACGTCATCGTGTTTGGCGGAGAACTTTTCCCAAACGGAGTTCAAAAATTCCAGGTTCTTTTCTTTGGAAATTCTTCCGATAAATGCAAAGCGCACTTTACGCTGGCTGCGATCGTTGCCAAACTTTTCCCAAGCGCCCTTGCCGCGCAAGTCGGGCGAAAACTTTTCCAACGGAAGCCCGCGGGGGAGAATTTGCACTTGGTTGGCCGGTACTCTCAAATCCTTTTTTAGAATATTAGCGTAGTCTTCGCACGGGCTGATGACCGGGCGTGCCATCCAGTAGAAAATGCGCATGAGCCAAAGCACGTACGTGTGCATCCATTTCGCTTTCACAAGCGTCTTGGCGTATGTTGGCACGTCGGTGCGGTAATGGCTAAATACCTTGATGCCTGCAATCCATGCGCAAAGGCAAACGACCCATGCTCCAGGGCTTGGCGTTTCAAGCTCAATCATGTCAATGGGGTAGCGCTTGAACAAGCGGAGTGCCGGCGAAATGCGCGGAATCGCAAGTTCGCTGTTGGCGTACCCGAGCTGTTCCATACTGAACAAGCGCGGCAACAAAACGCAATAGCTGTTTTCGATGACACCGCACGGGCGCGTGTTGAATGCACTGCCGGCGAGGTATGCTTTCATGCCGTGACTGCGCATATACGGAATCACGTTTCTCAAATTGTTTGCGATGCCGTTCGTCTCGTCCAAGTTGTCCGAGTAAAACAGAATGCGCACATCGTCTGGATCTCTACGCTTGCGTTCTTTTTTCAAGTAAAAACGCAATTTCAGGAGCTTCGGCAAATTGATAATGGGCGAGAAAAACACAAGCGGCGGGATCCAGCAAGTGCGGATGTTTCCGGGCGGCCTGTGGTTAAAAGCAAACATCTTGCGGAAGGTGCTTGTGACCTTTCGACCAAAAATTGCCGGGCGAGAATCGAGCTTGTCGCTAGCCTTGAGCTTTGTTGAACTTGACGCAGTCGTCATACTTCACTCCTTTGCCACCGAACAAGTCTAATGCACTACCTATAGTGAGGTCAATCTTGCCGTTCGAAATTTCTTTGCAGTGCTTCAAGTCTTCGAGCGATTTTGCACCACCCGCATACGTTACAGGGATAGGGCTATTCTCGGCGAGGAATCGAATCAAATCGTCATCCATGCCTTGCTGTTTACCTTCCACGTCAGCGGCGTGAACCAAGAATTCATCACAACTCTTAGCGAGGTCTTCGAGCGTTTCCTTGGTAATTTCAATATCGATAATTGTCTGCCAGCGGTTCGTTGCGATTTTCCACTGCGGCTTGCCGTCAACAAATCCCGAGCGTTTGCAACTCAAGTCGAGAATCAAATGTTCTTTACCCACAACGCGCACGAGTTCTGCCAAACGTTCTCGGTCCAGTTTGCCTTCCGGGAAAATCCAGCTTGTCACGATCACATGCGAAGCGCCCGCGTCAATATATTCCTTAGCGTTCTGGACGTTAATCCCGCCACCGACTTGGAGTCCCCCTGGATACGCCGAAAGCGCGTCCTTTGCCGCGCTCTCGTTTCCCTTGCCGAGCATAATCACATGCCCGCCTTTTATTCCATCTTTCTTGTAGAGTTCTGCAAACCAAGATGATGAACGGTCTGTTTCAAAATTCGTTTTGAGTCCAGCACCGCTATCGGAAAGTGAACTTCCGACGATTTGCTTTACCTTGCCATCGTGCAGGTCAATACAGGGCCTAAATTTTGTCATTAGTCCTTGACCCCTGTGATAGCCCAGTCAATCTTTTTGCCCATGCCGTTTTGGCTTCTTCCGCGATAGAACAGCACTTCGCCTCCGGCGGCAATCTTCATGGCCTTCTTTGCAAACCATCCGTCAATCTTGTCGAGGAGCGAAGCCTTTTGCAGCACCTTGTTCACGGGGAATACCAGTGCCGGGACGCCGTTCTTCCATTCAAAAGACAAAGTCGTTTTCGGGAATTTTTTGCCGTTGTATTCGGTGCCGCCTTCTTTAATCTTTGTTGGGATGGCGACCTTCATGCCTTGCGGTCCGTTGAACAAGGCGTAACCCATGAGTTGTCCGTCGGTTGTAAGCGAAATACGGCCGGCATGCATCGGGGATTTTTCGCTCGTGCTAAAGTTGATGGTGCGAGCAGCCATGTCAGTTGCCTGTGCCGTTTGCCAAGTCTGGTCCATGTAGGCATAGCCTTTTACCGTCAATGTATCTTCGTTATAGGCTATTTTACCCGTCACGCGACCGAACGGAATGTGAATGTACTGAGCAAACTTTTCCTTGCCATAAGTCCAAACGCCATTTCCGGGAACCATGCCCGGTACGGCGCTTTCGAAAGTCACGTCCAAAAGGAACTTACCGCCCTTGTCTGCACTATAGAGCACGTGATGACCCTTGCCCGGTGCGTTTTGGAGCAAGTATTCGCCCTTGATGTCAATCGTTGCCTTTTCCTTGCTTGCCACGAGACGTTCGGGTGGGTACTGGCGACCGACTGCATAAGATTTACCCTTGAAGTTCCAGAAACTTAAATCGCAACCGATTTTTCGGCCCGAACCAGGAACGTTGAGGAGGGAATAGTTTACAAAGGCTCGGGTACCGTTGTCGAATACGAACTGGTAGCTCCAAGTTTCGTTAAATTCTTTGGTAGTGGCCTTGTGCGGCATAAAGTCCGTAACGGTCAAGGCGTGGTCGGCACCGGTCGGTGCAACGACATCTGCTGCGTGAGTTGTTGCTGAAAAAGCAAGCAGTGCGCAAATCGTGAATGCAAAATTTTTTATTTGTAATCTCATACTCGGAAAAATAAAAAAAAGCAGCTCGTGTGGAACTGCTTTGTCATAAATTTTCGCTGAACTGCGGGAATTATGGATGAATCGCAAGTAAGTGGCTTAAATTACAGGCGCAAGTCGCGACCCATGCCCATTTTCAGCTCTACACGGCGGCGAACTACCATCTCGTTGAACAAATCCGAGAGGCAGTCTTCCATGCAAATCATGGGTTTCCAGCCGAGTGCCATAATCTTTGTGGGGTCGCCAATCAATAGCGGGATGTCGTTACTGCGGTCGTAACCCGGGTCAAATCTGAAGTCCACGCTCACACCGGAGATGTCCACGAGCATTTCCACAAGTTCGCGGAATGTGTAGGACTTTCCGCAGCAAATGTTGAATGCTTCACCGGATTCAGCTGTGTTCAAAATCTGGATGGCGGCGCGGGCAACATCGCGCACGTCAACAACGTCGCGGCTTACATCGAGGCTTCCCGAGTAAATAACCGGTTCGGCTCCGTAATACTTTATCTTCACTAGCTGGTAGGCTATGGAGGGAATTACAAAGCGGCGGCTGTGGTGCGGGCCTGTAAAGTGGAACGGACGAGCGAATACAACATGGAGTCCGTTTGCGTTGCGGAACTGGTTCCCTAAAATTTCCATGCAAGCCTTGGATGTGGCATACGGAGTCAACGGATTTGGTGGGTCCGTTTCCTTGTGCAAATAGGTCAATTGCTGTTCTGTGCGGCCGTAGATTTCGCTACTGCTCAGGAGCAAAACTTTTGCTTTGGGAACCACCTGGCGCACTGCTTCGAGGAGCGTCTGTGTGCCAAGCAAGTTGATGTTGAGCGTTTCGTAGGGCTTCTTGTAGCTTAAGCCCACGGAAGACTGGCTTGCCAAATGGTAAATATGCGTCGGGGAAACTTTTTGAATCATTTCCTGGACGTTTCTGAAATCCAACAAGTCGCCGGTAAGGTACTGAACTCCTTCGACCTTTTGCCACGGTTGCGGAAGCTCGTCACTGAAACTGTATAGTTCATGATTGGTGCCGCTTAAGTTCGATAGAATACTGAACCCAAGTGATCCCGTTCCTCCGGTAACCAAGATACTCATCCTAAACCTCACTTACTTGGATGGCTTTCCAAGCGTTTGCAATAATTCCTTTATCAATATTACAAACTTTTTCGACTGTTCCGATGGTTGTAGGCAAAATATAAACACGAGTGCCCTTTTCTGCCTTTTTGTCGACGGCCATGGCTGCCCATGCTTCTTCGACATCCACGTTGAATGTCTTGGGGAATCCAAGGGCGTCAAGGAGGGCGTTCTGGCGTTTTTCTTCGGCTTCTGTGAGCTTTCCGAGGAGCACGGCAGCGCGTGCGGCGACTCTCATGCCCAAGGAAACTGCGATTCCGTGGCTGAAAAGTTCATAATGCGTGAGCTTTTCAATCGCGTGTCCGAACGTGTGGCCGTAATTCAGGATGGCGCGGAGGCCTGCTTCTTTCTCGTCGATGCCGACCACTTCGGCCTTGATTTGGCAACTGCGGAAAATCATGTGCTTTAACACATCGTAATCGTGAGCCTTGATTTTTTCCACATTGTTTTCAAGGTACTTGAAAAATTCTTCGTCGTAAATCACGCCGTACTTGACGATTTCGGCTAGGCCCGCAAGGTATTCGGTCGGGGGGAGGGTGGAGAGAACAGCAATATCGCAAACGACAGCCTTCGGCTGGTAGAATGCGCCAATCATGTTCTTGCCTTCGGCATGGTTCACGGCGACCTTGCCACCGACAGAGCTATCGACCATCGACAAAAGCGTTGTCGGGAACTGTACAAACGGAATGCCGCGCTGGTAAGTGGCCGCGCCAAAGCCTGCCATATCGCCAACAACGCCACCGCTGAACTGCAAAAGGCAGCTCTTGCGGGTGTATCCGCGGTGCAGCATAAAGCTGTAAAGCTGGTTCAAGTTGTGGAGCGTCTTGTGGCCTTCGCCTGCCTGGAACTTGAAAATAGGGCAACGGCCTGCCTGACCGCGGAGTTCCGAAAGCTTGATGCTCTGTTCCTTGGCGATGGTGGTGTCGGTGCAAATCAAGAATTCATAAGTCGGCGAAAGGCGTAAGCCTTCGAGCATAATGGCGGCATCCGGTACAATGTTCTTGCCGATGAAAATCGGGTAGCGGCCACCTTCGCTCGGGTGCACGTCCAATGCATGGCTTTCCCAGAACTTGAGCATGTGCATAATGCGTTCCGTGACATGCGTTTCGGAATAGTCGTTCGAACTTTCGACGCTAAAGTCCGCGTTGGCGTAATTCTTTTCGCGTTCCTTGAGCATAACCTTGATTTTTTCAAGGCGTTCTTCGTCTGTGAGGTTTGCAAGAAGCGGGCGCGTGTTCTTGCGACCGATGCGTTCCGAAAGAACTTCGGGCTTTGCCCACAGGCGGATGATCGTTCCGTTTTCGCGGATGACTTTCAGGTTTTCGGCTTGCGTGAGGGCTCCACCGCCAAGAGAAACGACAAGGGGCTTTTCGCTCTTTGCAATTTCGGCGATCACATCGCGTTCCATCTTGCGGAAAGCGGCTTCGCCATCTTGCTCAAAAATTTCGTTAATAGATTTTCCGGCACGTTCTACAATAACGTTGTCTGTATCGACAAACGGGCGTCCGAGGCGGTCTGCGAGGGCGCGACCCGTGCGGCTCTTGCCGCTGGCCATAAATCCTGTAAAGTAGAGATGCTTCTTCATATTAGCCCTGCATTCCTTTGCGCATAATCGCAGTAAGTTCTTCGTTTGTTTTGTTTTCGGTTTCCTTCGGGAACCATTTTTTAAAGCTTTCGAGCCCCTGGTGGACTAGCATACCTTCGCCTGTGACGACCTTGCAGCCCTTAGCTTCTGCCATTTGCAAAAGCTTGGTGCGTGGGGGAGTGTAGACAATGTCGCAGACAACTTGCCCGTTGTGGAGGCAATCGCTAGTAAGCGGAGATTCGTCAATGTTCGGACTCATGCCAACCGAGGTGGCGTTGATGATGATGTCGAAGTTTGCAGAAATACTTGCAAAGTCGGCGAAAGTAGCAACTTGGACCGGCATCGATTTGTTTGCAAAAGCTTGGTTTAAACCATCGGCAAGTGCCTGGCCTTTTTCCTTGGTGCGGCAAACGATGGTGAGTTTGTTCTGTTGTTCTACAAGCGTAAAGGCGATTGCTTTGGCGGCTCCTCCGTTCCCGAGTAGCGCAATTTTCTTGTTTGACGGATTCACGCCATTCTCTTCGAGATTTCGAACGCAACCGTACGGGTCCGTTGTCGTTCCGCAGAGAGTCCCACCGACAATGCCATCTTTCCAGTACAGCGTGTTCACGCTTTGTGTGAATTTGCTGATATCGCTCAATTCATCGACTAGGCGTGCTGAACCGTCTGCATTGAAAAATTCCGTCTTGTAGGGAATGGTGACATTTGCGCCGCGAAACTTCATCGCCTTGAAGCCTTCAATAGCTTTGGCGAAATTTTCGGGTTCGGGGGCGTAGGGGAGATAAGCCGCATTGATGCCAAGGGCATCAAACAGGGCGTTGTGCATGGCGGGCGATTTGCTGTGTGCAACCGGATGCCCGAAAATGCAAAGAGTTTCCGTCTTTCCGTTTATGGAAGCCAAAATAACCTCACTATGTCCTTCCCACCTGTGGGGAAAAACTCTAAATAATACACTACAAAGATATATTATTCTAGGCTAAAAAATATGCAATAAGAAATTAACAGAGGTTAGTAGGCAGTAGGAAGTAGACGGTAGGAAGTAGGCTGTGGTTAGTAAACAGTGGTTAGTAATCAGGGATGTAAAGGGAAAGTTCTTATTGCAATCCTAATCACCAACCACTAATCACTAAAGCGCCGTAGGCGCTATCACCCCCTAGACACAATTTCTATATTTGTGCCCGATGAAATTACCTATCGTTTGCATAATTGGACGTCCGAACGTCGGAAAGTCCTCCCTCTTCAATCGCATTCTTGGCCGTCGTGCCGCCGTGGTGAGCGATCGCGATGGCGTTACTCGCGACCGTCATTACCAGAATGCGATTTACAAGGGTCACGAATTTACAGTCGTCGATACGGGTGGATTCTTGCCCGATGATTCTATCGACGTCTTGGCGGACAGCGTCCGCGCCCAGATTTTTAATGCCGTGAACGAAGCCGATCTCGTGCTCTTCATGGTCGATATTCGCGTGGGCATTACCAAGCTCGATCAACAGTTTGCACGTCTCATCCGCAAGCTCGACAAGAAGGTTATCCTCGTCGCAAACAAGAGCGAATTGCAGGGTGACCGTCAGGAAAGCTACGAATTCCTCAAACTCGGCTTTGGTCAGCCGCGTACGATTAGCGCTTTGACTGGTTACGCTTGCCTTTCGCTTTTGGATGAAGTTGTTTCTGTACTTCCGACTCCGGTACGTGGTGAACGCCGCGAAGAACGTCCGGTGCGTTTTGCCATTCTCGGCCGCCCGAACGCAGGCAAGAGCACGCTCCTCAACCGCCTGTTGAACGAAGACCGCGCCGTGGTCTCCGACATTCCGGGAACGACCCGCGACTCCATCGACTGTGACTTTATCGTTGACGGACAAAAGTTCGTCGTGACCGATACCGCAGGCCTTCGCAAAAAGGCACGTGTCGAAGACGAAGTGGAAGTCTTCAGCAACATGCGTACGCTCGAAAGTATCCGCCGTTCTGATTTGTCTGTGCTTGTGGTCGATTGCACCCGTGGCATGGAAATCCAGGACTACCGCATCATTACGGAAATCCGTAAGGCCGGTAAGGGCCTTGTCGTCGTGTTGAACAAGTGGGACATTCTCCCGAACAAGAACGACAAGTCGTTTGACCACATGGTCAAGGAACTTCTCGAACGCGAACCGATGCTTGAATTTGTACCGATTCTTTCGATCAGTGCAAAGGAAGGCCAACGCGTGAGTCGCGTGATTCAGGCTATCCAGACTGTTTATGCCAACTGCCGTCGTGTGCTTGGCCGTGACCGCGTTGCCGAAAGCTTTGCGAACTTCTTGCAAGAAAAGGCTCCTCCGAGCCACAATGGCCGCGTTGTCATGCTTACACGCGCGTGCCAAATCATGGTAGAACCGCCGGTTATCGACATCGAAACCCGCACGCCGGAACTTGTCGATGAATCGTACAAGCGTTATTTGCTTAAAAAGTTCTACGATGTATTCCAGTTGCAGGGCGCTCCGCTCCGCTTGAATTTTGATAGAAAGTTAACTCTCAGAAAGGATGAAGAACTTGAACAGTTTACTGAGTCTTCCAATAGCGTACTTGCTGGGGTCGATCCCCAGCGCCATATGGATCGCAAAACTCGCGAAAGGCCGTGTGCTTGGTTGGAAGCCTGCGCTCCCGGTCGTGTTCATGGATTTGCTCAAGGGCTTCTTTGGACCGTTTATCGCACAGAAAATGTGCGAAGCTCAGGTCGCCGCTGGCGGTGCCGATTATAGCGCTTGGGTTCCGCTTGTTGCAGGCCTCCTCGTGATTCTCGGCCACAGCTTCACTTGCTTTGCCGGTTTCCGCGGTGGTAAGGGCGTGCTCGCTGCCCTCGGTGTGTTCCTCGCCATTTCGCCACTCACGGTTCTTTGCGCATTCGCTCTCTGGATTATCCTTACGGTCACCACGAAGTACGTCTCCGTCGGTAGCATTTTCGGGTGCGGGCTTCTCGGCGCACTTTCGGTCTTTGGCTATGTTTGCCCGGAATACTACTTCGAAAGCATCAACCTCGGCCAGATGATTCTTGCTGTGATTGTCGCTGTGTTCGTTATCGTGAAGCACAAGTCGAACATCAAGCGCCTCCTCAACGGCACTGAAAACGGCTTCGGAAGCAAGAGAAAAAAGTAAGTAGACAGTAGGAAGTAGGCGGTAGGAAGAGAAACCTTTGCACTCGTCATCCTGAGCGAAGACAACCTCAAAAGGCGAGAGTCGCAGCCATACTCGTATGGATATGACCGAGCTGAAGAGGTTGGGGCTTGCCTCATCCAGTTAAGTTGCACTTGTCATTCCCGCCTTGAGCTCTTTGACTACTTGCAGCTATGCTGCTTAGTAGTCATGATCCGCGTATGGGGAGGGAATCTCCCTTACATTTTTTGAATATTGATGGCTGCAATTCCGTAAAATATTGTAGATTATATGCGGCAATGATTTTTGGCAATGTGAACCATTGACTAATGACTATAGATTATTAACTAGGAACTATATTATGAAAGTTACAGTTTTAGGTACCGGTGGCTGGGGTCTGACCCTTGGTCAAGTTGTTTACGAAAACAAGAATGAACTCACTTTTTGGACCAATTCTCAAGCTGAAGTAGATTTGCTTTCTACGGAGCACCAGTACAAGGACAAGCTCCCTGGCGTTATTTTCCCGGCTGATTTTAAGTACACGACCGACATGCATGCTGCCCTTGAAGGTTGCGACATGGTTCTTATCGTTGTTCCGTCGCAGTTCATGGCTGGCGTTGCCGCAAATCTTGGCTCTTGGACCCCTGCAAAGGGCAAGGAACCGATTGTCGTCTGTGCTACAAAGGGCATTCTCGAAGGCACGGATCAGCTCATGAGTGAAGTCATTCTCGAAAAGGTGCCGTGGCTCACCGAAGACAAGATGGTTGCCTTTAGCGGTCCGTCTCACGCCGAAGAAGTAAGCCGCCACGTGCTGACTGCCATTGTCGCTGCTTGCGTGAACGAAGACTCTGCAAAGGTTGTGCAGAAGGCTATGAGTTGCTCTTACCTCCGCGTCTATACTTCGACCGATATCGTTGGTGTGGAACTCTGCGGTTCCGTGAAGAACGTGATTGCAATTGCTTCCGGTGTGCTCTATGGCCTCGAAGCTGGAGGCAAGTTCAAGATCGGCGACAATACCCGCGCCGCAATCCTCACTCGCGGTCAAGCTGAAATGTGCCGCTTGGGCAAGGCTCTCGGTGCAAAGCCCGAAACGTTTGCAGGCCTTGCCGGCATGGGCGACCTTATTGTGACTTGCCTTTCCCAGCACAGCCGTAACCGCTATGTGGGCGAACACATTGGTAAGGGCGAAACGCTCGACCAGGTGCTTGCTGGCATGAAGATGATTGCCGAAGGTGTGCCGACTTGCCGCAGCACGCGTGCTCTCGCTAAGAAGCTTGGCGTAGAAATGCCGATTGTCGAAGCCGTTTACCAGATGTTGTTCGAAAACCGCAAGGTCGAAGATGTGGTCAAGGAAATCTGGGGCCGTGAACTCAAAGCCGAAAATTGGGCATAATTTCGCTGCCGTTCTAGGTCGTTTCGTTTAGTTTGCGAAAATTAATTTAATCACTTGAATAAATGATTGAAATAAATTAACTGACACCTGCTTCGTGCAGGTGTTTTTTTTGTATGAATGAAAAGTACCCGCCGGTGGGTTCGTATGTTCAGGTAAAAACGAAAACGGCTCGCTTCTGCGAACCGTTTTCTGCAAACTTGCAATTGTATTTAGTCAACTAACTTACTTCTTGATGACGCGAATGGCGTTGTTCTTGGTCTTCAAGATGTAGGCGCCTTGGCGAATGCTCGGCTTGAGGGTTCCGTTGCTATTGAGAGCGTCGCCCTTTAAGCCCTTCCACACGAGGTTGCCGTTCAAGTCGAAAATCATAGCTTGCATCTTGCTTTCGTTGAATGTATAGCGGCGGGGCATCTTGATTGCAGATCCTGTGCCCGTACAACCTGTAGCGACAATCTTTGCTATGTAAATGCCTGCGGATTCGCTATTGAAGGTGAGGGCGGTAGAACCGTTTTCGCCTTCCTTCTTGAGGGAAACCTTGGTTTCGCTCCACTTGGAACCTGCTGCGAGCTTGCCATATTCGTAATCGACCCAGCTACCGCCTGCGGCACCGCCTACGTTCACGTAAGCATCAGAAGTGCCCTGGCTACGCATGGTAATGACGAGGCTTGCGCAAGAGGCGAGAGCCTTGGCGCCTTCGGCGCTGATATTCAAAAGTTGGTTCTGGTAGCCGCAAGATTCTTCGGACTGGTCGCAGCCGGCGAGCGGAACGCTGGCGTAGCCAGCAACGCCGTCGATAGCGGTTGTGCCGTAGGTAACAGCAGAGAGCTTGTCATCCATGGCTTGCCATGTAGAAACGTCTGTCGTTGCGGTGTAATCGACAATCACAACGTCGTCGGTCGGAACGATAATCGGTTCGACGTAGCTGGAATCGCTTGTTTCGTCCTTGCATGTTGCGACAGTGGAAGCGGCTGCGCCCTTCTTGTAAACGAGAGTCGTGATGGAACGGGCCGGAAGAACGGTGCATGCTGCAACGGAAATGTTCTTGCTCTTGAGGCCGTTTTCCTTGGACTGCACTGCGGTAATGAGGCCGTAGCCTGTGATGGCCGGATTGTCGAGCTGAATGGCTGTGCTACCCGTATTGATGATAATTGTAGAAATTGAGTCGCCGTTTGCGCTGAGGAAGGCTACCGTCTTGAGGTTTGCTTCGGCAGTCGAGGAGGCGATGACGCTTGCACCCGGATTCACGAACTTGGAGAAGTGACGCATGGCGTGGTATTCCGGGAAAATCTTGAAGCCTGCATCATCGCAAACGTATTTGCCGCTGCCATCGAGGTCCCAACCAGCACCTGGGCAAACGCCGATCATCTGGGAGTGGTAACCCCAGAAAAGCTGCCAGGCGATGTAGCCAGAAAGGCGACCGTCGGTAAAGCCAATCTGCATAATCTGGGCGAGGCCGAGCATGTCCTTTTCGCGCGGTTCGTCGAGCATCGGGCAGAATTCCGTCATGATGATGGGCTTGTCGCCCTTGCCGTAAACATCGGCGATAGCCTTCATCGGCTTGCGGAAGTTTTCCGGGTCGAGGTAGTTGTTGCCGGAGTTGTCGTTTCCGTCACCGGCGTGGTAAAGGTGGTAGGAGTAGCCATCGAGTTTGTTGGCATCGAGTGCTTTGGCGTACTTTTCAAAGTTGCTGTAGCCAATGCCGAGCGGTTCTGGGCCGATTAACTTGGTCTGTCCCTTCACGGCGTCGTAGACGGCGTTCAAGGCTTCCTTGTAACCGGCGATTTCGTTAGTTTCGGTCGGTTCAAAGAGTGTTTCTTCGTAAGTCGCTTCCATGTCCGGTTCGTTCTGGATAGAAACGTAGTCCGGAGAGATGCCGGCAGCCTTGTAGGCTTCGAGGCTCTTCTTCCACCAATTTGCAAAATCCGTGTAGGCATAGGCACCGTAGGCGTCACCGTTTGCTTTCTTCAAGGTCTTGTCAGATTTGGAATGTCCGTCCTTGCCGTTGAGGCTGTTGCTCGGCTTGAGCTTTGCCGGAGCAGACCAGCTGGACATCTGGATTTTCATGTGGTCGCCGAGGCGGGTCTTGGCGGCTTTGACAATGTCGATGTCGTCTTGAACTTTCGTAATATCTTCGTCTTGGTACCAGTTACCCACACGGAGCAGGGAAATGTTAAGACCCGTGAATGCGGTATCGAAAAGTGCTTCTTGATCTGCTGCGGGGAGATTCTTGATCCAACTCTGGTAATAAACGCTGGCACCACCGAAACCTGTGACCTTTTGGGCCGTTGAACTTGGATTAACCGTAACGCTTGCTGCAAATGCGCTAGCGGCGAGCAGCGCCGTAGAAATCAAATATTTTTTCATGTTTCACTCCTTAATTACACCGGATATATCCATACACCGGTTTTTTCCATACACCGAGAGATAAAGATACTAAATGTAGTCTGGAGTTTCAAGAATTTAGAGCTTATAAGTTAGTAGCTCTGAGTTACTTGTTACTAGAATTTTTTATATAGCAATCTCTAGTAACTATTAACTAGTACCTAGTAACTTAAAAAGTAACTAGCCTAGAGGCGCTAATACGCGCCGTCGCCTTTAAATACGACCTTGAACGTCTTAAGAATGAGCTTGAAGTCGTCTGCGAGTTTGCCATCGCGACGAATGTAGTCGTTGTCGAGACGCATTTGACCTTCGAACGGAATGTTGCTTCGACCGCTGACTTGCCAAATGCAGGTAAGGCCTGGCGTTACAGAAAGGCGCATGCTGTGCCACGGTTCGTATTCGGCCACTTCGGATGGAATTGGCGGGCGAGGTCCAACGATGGACATTTCGCCTTTGAGAATGTTGATGAGCTGAGGCAGTTCATCGAGACTGAACTTGCGAAGAATATGGCCGAACGGATAGATTCGCGGGTCGTTCTTCATCTTGAAGGTCTTGCCGCCAGTTTCGTTTAGGGCCATGAGTTCCTTTTTGCGTTCTTCTGCATCGGCGTACATGCTGCGGAACTTGTACATGGTAAACAGAGCCCCGTTTTTACCTACACGAGTCTGCTTGAAAATCACAGGGCCTTTGGGGTCGCTGATCTTTACGGCGAGTGCACAGAACAGCAGGAGTGGTGATAGGACAATCAGTGACGCCGCTGTGAATGTGATGTCGAAGGTCCTCTTAATGATATGCCTAAAGCGGATTTTGTGCGGGTGAACCCATATATCCGAAAGGTTGAGCCTGTTGAGCGTGAAGAAGCTTCCGTTGGTGCTGTTGAACTCCTTCAGCTTGTCTTTCATTTCGAGATTGTCTTTTTCCTGGTAGCCCGTGTAAAGGTATGCCTGGAAAATCGGGGCTTTCGGTTTGTGGCGGAGCGCCTGGATGAGCCCTGCGTCATTGAGCTTGTGAAGTATTTCCTTGCGGATACTTTCAAGCGTGCTCATGTCGGAATTCAAAAGGATGATGCCGATACCGCTGTTGTCGGAGAGGTATCCGAGCACATCGATAAAGCGCAAGTGCGAAAACATCGTGAGAACGCTGATTTTCCATGTGTTTTCGACAATTTTGGACGGACGACCCCAGCCGAGCACGTCAAATTGGTGTGCGTAAATCTTTATGAAAAGGAATGGTCTGCGAGTACGGTTGGCACGGAGAAATTCCTCATTAAGCCTAGCCTTGAAAAGTCGGGCTGGGTAAACAATGTTCTTTAACTTTTGCTCATTAAGTATCGAACCAATTGCTGGATTTACGGCTTCCTGTTCCATACGTAATAATATAGTAAATAGTTGGTGGAATTTAGAAGTTACTAGTTCAGAGTTACTAGTTACTGAGGCGCGTTTCGCGGCAGTTGTGAGTTCAGAGTTACTAGAGAATTTCATATCAAGATGTTCTAGTAACTATTAACTAGTACCTAGTAACTAATAACTAAGTTCTGCCGACTAATCGCTAGTAACTGGGAAAGCTAGGTGCAGCACTCGCTTTATAAGTTAGTGCTTATCTGTGCATTGCCTCCTTTGGGTGGTCTGGCGTCTGAAGCACGCCATGTGTTCTGCACGATGGAAGGGGTAGTGAGCAATGAAATGCGAACTAGGGGAAGGCTTTCCCCTCATATAATTACAGACATTGCCTACTGTCTACTTCCTACTTGCACTTTCACTTCGTTCAAGTGCCAATAGTGCGCAAGGTTATGACGCAGCAAAGTACTTGTATTTTGATATGTCATAATCGCAGTCACGAACGCCTTGGCGTTCAATGCTGGCCTCGGTCATGTCCAAGCAAGGTTGACGCTTCGCGTCCGTGGCTGCATTTATCAAATATAAGTCCATAAATGGCTTATGCTTGCATAAATTTGCACACTC